>JBEEIV010000111.1:0-5766 GCA_041169645.1 Bacteroidota bacterium | reverse complement strand
TATTGATTTCTCCAGATGAATCACGGTTGCTTATTCGTCATTCTACAGCGAATCATCCATGGGAATTGTATGTTATGGATAATCAAACGAGTGCTAGTAAATTAACGCAAATCACGCATTCAACAACCAAAGCGTTCGATGCATACCCTTGGATTGATCCACAAGTCATTTCATTTAAAGCTTCAGATGGCGTAAATGTATTTGCGCGCATTTATGAACCAGAAGCTTCAAAGAAAAATGGTGCCGCAGTACTTTTTGTTCATGGAGCAGGCTACTTACAAAACGCACACCATTATTGGAGTAATTATTACCGTGAATACATGTTTCACCATTTGTTACGCGATAAAGGATACACGGTGTTAGATGTGGATTATCGGGCAAGTGAAGGGTATGGGCGCGATTATAGAACCGCAATCTATAGACATATGGGCGGGCGTGATCTGGAGGATTTCATTGATGCAAAATCAATGTTGGTGAAGCAATATAGCATCGATGCGAATCGGATTGGTATTTATGGTGGTTCATACGGTGGCTTCATTACCTTAATGGGATTACTGACGAAACCGAATGAATTTGCCTGCGGAGCTGCTTTGCGTTCTGTAACGGATTGGGCGCATTACAACCATGAATACACCAGTAATATTTTGAATTACCCTGAAACCGACCCCGACGCTTATCGAAAAAGTTCACCGATTTATTTCGCAGAAAACCTTCAGGACCCTTTAGTTATGCTTCACGGAATGGTAGATGATAATGTTCAATTTCAAGACGTTGTTCGTTTAAGTCAGCGCTTTATTGAATTGGGTAAAAAAGACTGGGAATTAGCTGTTTATCCTGTAGAGTCTCATGGGTTTAAAGAAGCGTATTCTTGGTACGATGAATACCGAAGAATTCTGGAATTAATGGAAAAAAATTTAAAATAAGGCGATGTTAGTTAGGGAATTAGTAGATAAAGCAGAAATGTTAAGTCAGCTGGCGGTGTTGAATGAATTATATCCGAGTTTGACCTCAGAAGAATATGCTCGAGAATTGGACGAAATGCTTCCTCACCGCTACGGTCAAGTAGGAGTATTTGACGGAGAGACTTGCGTGGCGATTTGTGGTTACTGGATCGGAAATAAGTTGTGGATTGGAAAATATTTAGAATTGGATAACATTGTGGTATGCTCCGCATTTCGTAGTCAGGGATTGGGAAAGATGATGTTTGACTTTCTAGAGAAAAAGGCAGTTGAAAACCAATGCAAGATGCTATCCCTCGATTCGTATACCAGCAACTTTAAGGCGCACAAGTTCTTTTATAACGAAGGATACGCACCTAAAGGATTTCATTTCGTGAAATTATTGGATAAAGATGCTGTTCGCTAAAAAAAAAACCGAGTACGAACTCGGTTTTTTTATATCAATTCTAGTTCTTAACCGTGTTTTGCCGAAAGGTATCGCTCTGCATCCAGCGCAGCCATACAACCTGTTCCTGCAGCGGTAATCGCTTGTCGGTAGGTTTTGTCTGCTGCATCACCCGCAACGAAAACACCTGGTACATTTGTTTTACTTGTTCCCGGTTGTGCATATTTGATATACCCCGTTTCGTCTAAATCGATGTACTCTTTGAAAATATCCGTATTCGGTTGGTGTCCAATCGCCACAAAAAATCCAGTTGCGGGAATCGTTTTTTCTTCTTTCGTTACCATATTTTGTACGCGTGCACCAGTAACTAACTGTCCGTCGCCTAAAACTTCTAAGGTTTCAGTATTAAATAACACTTCAATATTCGGTGTATTCATCACGCGCTCTGCCATGATTTTGGAGGCTCTAAATTGATCGCGACGAACCAACATGGTTACTTTAGTACAAAGTTTGGAAAGGTAATGTGCCTCTTCACAGGCAGAATCGCCCGCACCAACAATGATTGTTTCTTGGTTTCGATAAAAGAATCCATCACAAACTGCGCATGCGGAAACACCTCCACCTAATTTGAGGTATTTTTGTTCGCTCTCTAATCCTAAGTATTTTGCCGACGCACCTGTTGAAATGATGACTGTTTCAGCATGAATTTCGGATCCATTTTCTGTCCAACATTTATGTACAGAACCACTAAAATCCACTTTTGTGATAAATCCTGAACGAATATCCGTGTTGAATCGACGTGCTTGTTCTTCTAATTGCATCATCATTTCTGGACCGGTAATTCCTTGTGGATAACCTGGGAAATTTTCAACTTCATTCGTAGTGGTTAATTGTCCACCTGGTTGCAAGCCTTGATACATAACAGGTTTCATGTCTGCACGCGCAGCATAGATGGCAGCGGTATATCCCGCCGGACCAGATCCAATAATCAAGCATTCAAGGTGTTCTATTGTACTCATGTTTCAGTGTTTTTCAACGCAAAAATAATGGATTGACGCTGAATAAATGAATGAAAGGATTAGATATTCTAAACAACTTCTCAACAATGACGTAACGATTCGTAATGAAATTCGTCCTTCAAAATAAATCCCTATTTTCGCAAACTAAATAGAAACAGATGAATATAAGAATGTTATTGTTTTTGTGTACTGCATTCGTTTTGACGAGTAATGCACAAAAGAAAGAAGAGTCCCCGAACAAAGCACCATTAAACTGGTATTTAAATGATCCAAAAACGGATGGTGGTATTTATGGAGTAGGAGCCGAGCGTGCTTACGAATTGTTAAATGCGGCGGGTAAAAAACCAAAGGAAGTAATCGTTGCCGTCATTGACAGTGGTGTGGAAACAGATCATCCAGATTTGAAAGATGTGATTTGGGTAAATGAGGACGAGATTCCTGGAAATGGCATTGATGACGATAAAAATGGTTACGTGGATGATGTTCATGGTTGGTCATTTTTAGGAGGTTCAACAGAAGACATCAATAATGAGGCATCCGAATTATCCCGAATGTATCATAGTGAATCAGCTTATTTTAACGGTAAAAATGTAAGTTCACTCACAGGCGCGGATAAAGTACGATTTGAAAAGTACCTAATCTTAAAAAATAATTTTGAAGAAGATTTGAAAAGCTCACAGCAACAGTTGGCTTCCATGAATGCGTTTATGAGTTATGTGAATAACGTTAAAAAAGCATCTAATGGTGAATTTTCAAAAAAGACAAACAAGGATTATCAACCAGTAACGGATCAAGAAAAACGCATTCAAAACCGCTTGAAAGTCATTCTATTAACGATGTCTTCTGCGACTTTAGAATCTGAAATTCATCATGCCATGGAATCCGTAGAAGGTAGCATAAAAATGGCAAATGTGAATGCAGATAGCATTCGTGCGCTTGTGGTTGGTGACAACCCGAACGATTTAACAGAAAAATATTATGGCTGTAATCGTTATGAAGGTCCAGACGCCATGCACGGAACGCATGTATCTGGAATCATTGCCGCTTCGCGAGGAAATGGTATTGGGATTGATGGAATTGCAAATTGCGCTAAAATTATGGTGGTGAGAGCTGTTCCAAACGGTGACGAGCGAGATAAAGATGTGGCAAATGCCATTTATTATGCGGTGGATAATGGAGCGAAGGTAATTAACATGTCTTTCGGTAAATATTATACACCGAACAAAGAGTTGGTGGATGCAGCGATTCGCTACGCAGAAAGCAAAGATGTTCTTTTGGTTCATGCGGCAGGAAATGATGCCAAAAATAAAGATGTGGAGGATTCTTATCCAACACGTATTTTAAATGATGGTAAATGGGCTTCAAATTGGATTGACGTTGGAGCAAGTAGTTCATCGAAAAAAGGGAAGAAATTATTGGCAGACTTCTCTAATTACGGTGCGAAATCAGTAGATTTCTTCGCTCCAGGCGTTGACATTTATTCCACTGTTCCAAACGCGAAATACGAAGATGCTTCAGGAACTTCTATGGCTTGTCCTGCAACTGCAGGTGTTGCTGCGATCATCCGTGGTTATTTTCCGGAGTTAACTGCTTCAGAAGTGAGGGAGGTATTGATGAAAACGGTTGTGAATTATAATAAAGAGGTGCTTATTCCTGGCGCAAACAAATCTGCAAAAATGCCTGAAACGTGCATCACAGGTGGATTTGTAAACGCTGCCGAAGCAGTTTCTTACTTATTGAAGAAATAATAACCATATTCATATGTGTGAAAAAAGCCGCAAGTTCTTGCGGCTTTTTTTTTGAGGAGGAAGTCAAGTTTTTCTCACTACTCAAGTTTCCTTCATTTCACATTAATGCTTACTTTTGTCCACATTGAATTAAAGCGCTCTCATGACCAATAACCCCGTATTAATAATCTTGTTTGCAGTAATTATCATATTTATGTTACTGTTGGATTTGGGTGTTGTCAATAAACGCAGTCATGAAATATCGAACAAAGAGGCATTGAAGTGGACCTTTATTTGGATTTCAGTTTCCATGTTATTTAGCCTGGTTGTATACTGGCAATCTGGCTTTGCTAAGTTTGCGGATTACCAATCGGCTTATTGGATTGAGGAGGCATTGTCCGTAGACAACATGTTCGTGTTTATTTTGGTTTTTCGCTTTTTCAAATTGGAAGGGAAATTACAACATAAGGTACTTTTTTGGGGGATTCTTGGTGCCATCATTTTTAGAGCCATATTTATTTTCTCAGGAATAGGACTTATTAATTTGACTTATTTACCTGAGTTTAGCATTGGTTCTTGGCATTTTTCCCTTGACCAAGAAGCTGATCGAACGTTGGTGGAAAATGCAGGTAAATTTTTCCGGCCTAATGCCATACTTACCATCTTTGGGGTTTTCTTGATTTACGCAGGGATTAAATCCTTGTTTGCGAATGAAGATGAAGACGATAAGCAAGATTACGGAACAAGTTTTGGTGCGCGAATGGCTAGAAAGGTATTCCCAGTATCCAAAAATTATTACGGAGATCAATTCTTTGTTTCATGGAATAAGAAGCGTTTCGCAACGAAATTGTTCTTGGTATTAGTGGTAATCGAATCCACGGATTTGGTGTTTGCTATTGATTCGATTCCTGCGATATTTGCGATTGCTCCGAATGATCCCGTAATACTATATACGTCCAATATTTTTGCCATTTTAGGATTGAGATCCATGTATTTTTTACTGGCGAATTCCATCCACATGTTCTCTAAATTGAAATACGGATTAGCATTTATTCTTTCCTTTATTGGATTGAAAATGTTGCTATCACCTTTTATTCACATTCCTTCTTCCGTCTCTTTACCGATTGTGATTGGTGCCTTGTTTTTATCGATTATCGCATCGATTTATTGGAAAGAAAAAGAGTTGAATTAAAACAAGAAACTCGCTCCTTCTTCACTTTTGGTAACCAACTTACGGACATTTGAGAATAGTTCTCGTCCGAACGCAAATGTACCTTCATTCGAAACATAGGTCGCTTCGCGATTCGATACTTCGGATTCATTTTCTACCACTAAAACGCCATGGTTTGAATCTAAACGAATGATGTCGCCAGTTCTTATTTTTGCGATCATTCCTCCATCCTTTGCTTCTGGTGTCAAATGTATTGCAGCTGGTACTTTTCCAGAGGCTCCAGACATTCTTCCATCCGTAACCAAGGCTACCTTAAATCCTTTTTTCTGAAGAATGGTTAGGGTAGGGGTGAGTTGGTGTAATTCTGGCATTCCATTGTGTTTTGGTCCTTGGAACGGAAGAACGGCAATAAAATCTCGATCCAACTCTCCGTTTTTAAATGCTTTGATCAAATCGCTTTGCTCATGGAACACAATTGCCGGAGCTTCAATAACACGTTGGTCAT
>JBEEIV010000110.1:0-4255 GCA_041169645.1 Bacteroidota bacterium | reverse complement strand
CAACGGATTTTCTGTTGGAAAAACGCATTGCGCGGACCTGTGAAGCAGAAGGAATTCAGACAGCGAAATTCGCGAGCCCCATGTTTTTAAATGACATAGATTCATTAGCGTCAAAATATGCGGCTAAAAAGAAACTTTTTCAAGCTGATTTTTATAAGCAGCAACGCATACAAAGGGAAATTTTATTGGAAGGAAATCAATTACCCTTAGGCGGAAAATGGTCTTTCGATGAAGAGAATCGTTCCAAGTTTCCAAAGAACGGCCTTGTTCCAAAATTAGAAATCCTCGGATTAGATGAACATGATTTGGAAGCGTTGGCTTATACGGAGCGGCACTTTTCATCCAATCCGGGAAAACTCGAAGGGAGGATTCACTATCCAACAACGTTTAGAGGAGCAAAAGATTGGTTGCAAACTTTTTTTGAAGAACGATTTGCCGACTTCGGCACCTATGAAGATGCCATTGTGAAGGATGAATTGGTTTTGCATCACAGCGTGTTGACACCCATGCTCAACGTTGGATTATTGACACCTCAATTCGTCTTAGATGAAGCGTTAAAATTTGCTTTCAAGCATCACATCCCGATGAATTCCTTGGAAGGATTTGTGCGGCAAATCATGGGTTGGAGAGAATTCATCCGAATGGTCTACGAATTAAAAGGAGTAGAGGAACGCACTCGAAATTATTGGGGATTCAAACGGAAAATTCCAGCCTCATTTTGGAATGGAACAACAGGAATTGCGCCGATCGATGAGACCATTCAGAAACTATTGGAAACCGGATATTGTCATCACATTGAGCGTTTGATGGTCCTTGGAAACTTCATGTTGCTGTGTGAATTTGATCCTAATGAGGTATACGAATGGTTCATGGTGTTCTTTATTGATGCATATGATTGGGTGATGGTTCCAAATGTCTATGGCATGACTCAATTTGCTGACGGAGGAATGATGTCCACCAAACCCTACATTAGTGGGAGTAATTATTTAATGAAAATGAGTGATTACAAAAAAGGCGAGTGGCAACAAATTTGGGATGGACTCTTTTGGCATTTTATGGATAAACAACGGAACTTCTTTTTATCGAATCCTCGTTTGGGAATGTTGATTCATACTTTTGATAAGATGCCCATTGAAAAACGCGAAGCGCATTTGACTAACGCAACAAACTATTTAGCATCTTTGGATGCCCATTAAATAGATCAATCATGAATAAACCATCACGCATCAACGAACTCATTGAAAAATTAGGCTTACTTCCACATCCAGAGGGAGGATATTACAAAGAAACGTATCGAAGTACTGAAACCATGGACGGTGAACAAGCCTTGATGACCTCTATTTTATTTTTGTTGACTTCAGACTCGCCATCGCATTTTCACCGCATTCAAAGCGATGAACATTGGTATTTTCATGAGGGAAGTCCATTGACGGTGCATGTAATCGGTGATAACGGACACGAACAACGCATGTTGGGACTGGATTTCTCAGCGGGACAAAGCCCGTATCGCCTGGTAAACAAACAAGAAATATTCGGAAGTGAAGTACAAGAAACGAATAGCTATGCCTTGGTTTCCTGCGCAGTTGCACCTGGATTCATGTTTCGTGATTTTGAATTGTTTTCACGGGAGGAGTTATTGATACAATATCCCCAGCATGAGGAAATCATTGGTCGCTTAACAGCTGAATAGCGAAGTAATGGAAATGTAAAATTGAATGGATTTTGTATAATAAAATTAAATCAATTTAACATTTCACCTCCTTTTAGTAAATCATTACGTTTTCAACTATGGTCGCATATTTTTCAATGTAACAGTGGAAAAATAATATAATTGCATCATAATGATTAAATTTTGGCTTGCCTTTTCTTTTTTAACTACATACAATCTTTATTGCCAAAATTTGGTTCCGAATCATTCGTTCGAAGAATATACGAATTGCCCATACGAACCTTCACAATTATCATTTGCTTTTCCATGGTCAACCCCATCATTAGGGACTTCCGATTTTTATCATGGCTGTTTTGGGACTTGTGATCCTTTTTATTTGGATCCAATTTGTGTTCCAACGAATATTTTTGGTTTTCAACATGCACGTACTGGTCAAGGTTATGCGGGGATATATGTTTATGAAAATGCTAATTATAGGGAATATTTGCAGTGTCCCCTCAACTCCACACTTCAAGCAGGAGAAACGTACGAGGTGAAATTTTATGTTTCACTCCCCGATTTCATTTTTCCTTGTGCTTCCGAATTAGGAATTGGTTTTCAAAATGCGAGTACGTTTGAATCTACCTATCAACCTCTTACTTCATTAAATTCGATTTTTACGTCCACATCATTGATAAATGACACAATTAATTGGACGCTTATTTCAGGAGACTATGTCGCCAATGGTTCTGAAACCCATTTAATCATTGGGAATTTAAAGGATAATTCATCTACAAATCATGCAAGTGAATGTGGCTTTTATTATGCATATTATTTCATTGACGATGTATCTGTTATGCTCAAAGAAACATCGAGTAGTTCCGGACTGACCAATTTAAATTGGAGTATTTATCCTAATCCATCAAATGATTTGTTACTCGTTGATGGATTCTCAAACCCTGAATCGGTAGCGTACAACATTTCAAACCAATTTGGAGAAGTTGTTGCTTCCGGATCCATTTTTCAAAACACAATAGATATTCGTGCGCTTCAAGAAGGACTTTACTTTCTTTCTTTAGGTGGATCTACGCTGAAATTCATTAAAAACAAAGGTTTTTAAATGGAATGAAATATCAAATGAATTTATCATTTCATAGCTGCGGTCTTCGCAACAAAATAGGGATTCGTTAAGTTGGCTTTGTTGTAACGTAGCGGCTCTCCGGTCTCTGCATGAACGACTGAACCTCCGAGTGCTTCGAGAATGGCTTGTCCAGCTGCAATATCCCATTCCATTGTTGGTGCATAACGAGGATAAACGTCGGCGCAGCCTTGAGCTAAATCAAAGAATTTTAGGGAAGAACCCTTTTTTGAAAAAGTAATTTCAGGTGTTATTGTTTTGAGTTCTTGAATGAACTGTAATACAGGACCGGAGTGGTGGCTTCGGGAACACGTCATCACGATGGGCACATTGTGTTTTTCAGGTGTCTCCAATTTTTTCCACGTTGAAAAGTCCTGTACTTGATCGAAATGGAAAAGAAAAACACCTATTTCGTGCGATCCAATCAATATTTCTCGCTGAACTGGAGAGGCGATGAGTCCAAAATGTGCTTTCCCATCTTTGATTAAAGCGATATTCACAGCGAATTCCCCATTTTTCTTGATGAATTCTTTGGTCCCATCGAGTGGATCGATGCACCAACATTCTTTCCAGTGCATGCGTTCTTCAAAGTGCATTTTTTCGGTTTCTTCCCCGGTAATTGGGATATCGAATGGACTTAAGTGCTGCTCAATAATATCGGAAGAAGCAAGGTCTGCTTGAGTTAATGGTGAGCCATCGATCTTCATGACTTCTTCAAAGTCATTTTGATAAATATCCATGATTGCCTCAGAAGCAGCAATACTCGCATGGATAGCTGCAAGGTATTTTGCGTCAAATGGGATCAATGAAACTGCATTTCAGGAACAACATCAGGAACAACAAGATCACCTTCTGTTTTAGAAATGATTTCCTCCACACTGACTCCCGGTGCACGTTCAACAAGGTGGAATTTCCCTTCTTTAATTTCAAGAACAGCCAATTCCGTTACAACCTTCTTTACGCATCCAACGCCAGTAAGTGGTAAGGTACATGCTTTCAATATTTTCGATTCTCCTGCTTTATTGCTGTGCATCATAGCAACGATAATGTTTTCTGCGGAAGCAACCAGGTCCATGGCTCCCCCCATCCCTTTGACCATTTTCCCAGGAATTTTCCAGTTGGCAATGTCACCATTTTGGGAAACCTCCATGGCTCCTAGTACGGTTAATTGTACATGTTGCCCTCGGATCATAGCAAATGAGGTCGCAGAGTCAAAGAAAGACGCGCCGGCAACAGTCGTAATCGTTTGTTTTCCTGCATTGATTAAGTCGGCATCTTCTTCTCCTTCAAATGGAAAGGGACCCATCCCAAGAATTCCATTTTCGGATTGAAATTCTACTTCAATTCCGTTTGGAATGTAGTTAGCAACCAAGGTTGGAATGCCAATCCCTAAGTTCACGTACCAACCATTTTTTAGTTCTTGTGCAATGCGTTGAGCGATGCCGTTTTTATCGAGTGCCATTTCGTTT
>JBEEIV010000109.1:0-2950 GCA_041169645.1 Bacteroidota bacterium | reverse complement strand
ATATTCTTTTACTTAAAAGACTATTTGGGTGAAGAAAAATTCAATAAAGCCATGTCAGATTATTTCGAAGCTTGGAAATTCAAACATCCACAACCAGAAGATATGCGCGCGAGTATTGAAGCTTCAACTGGTAAGGATCTTTCCTGGTTATTCGAGGATTTGATTCAAACAACCAATCATATAGATTATAAAATAAATAAGGTTCGAATCGGAAAACAAGGGGCCATAGTAACGGTAAAAAATGTCGGACAAGTAAACGGTCCAATCGAAATCAATGTTTATGCAAAAGATAAATTAGTGGAAACGCATTGGTTGGAGCCAGGAAAAACATCGGTAACCGTGAAAACGCCGTATGTGGATATCCAAAAAGTCATCATCGATGAATCGAAAGACATACCTGAATTAAACCGTAATAACAATACTTGGAACGCAAATGCCTTGTTACACAAAATCGAACCAATCAAACAAGAGTTTTTATTTGGGGACAATGAAGCGGATCACAATAGCATCCGTTGGACACCCATGCTTGGAGGTAATGTTTACGATGGATTCATGTTGGGAGCTACGGTTCATAACCTAGGTTTGCCTTTCCAAAAATTGAGCTACGTAGTGACGCCCATGTTCGGATTTTATTCCAAAAAACCGGTTGGTATGGCAGAATTTGCCTATACCATTTTACCTAAAAGAGGCTTGAAAATAGAGCAGCTTGGACTCTCGGTAAAATCTTTTTCAAGAAATAGCTACGCTGGTGAAAATTTCGTTGCATTGAATCCGTATTGGTCAGCAACCATTGGAAACCGCAAAAATCGCAGCGATGTGAGTCAAGATGTGCTCCTAAAAGGACTGCTGGGATGGAAAACTTCGGAATTCGGTGGAAACGAATTAGGTGCTTTTGCGCAGTATAATTGGAAATTATCGAAACCAAACCATCAATTAGCAATTGGAGCACGATTGGAATATGTGGATGGCGAATTAGTTGAGTTGGGTCGCTGTTCACTTACCTTAAAGTATGACTGGAAGTATCTGAAAAATAAAATGAATCGAAACATGGAATTTCGTGCTTATTTCGGAAAAAACCTTTTTTATAATCAAACCATTACGCCAATTGATTACATTTCCGAACGTTACCTTATGTCATTATCTGGTGGAAAAGGGGTGCAAGATTTGTTTTTTGAAGATTACAATTTTGCTCGAAACGACGTTTATGGATTTTGGTCGCAACAGCGCATGAATAATTTCGGTAATTTTAAATCAACATCTAGTTTTGGACTATCCAATACGTGGTTGGGTAGCGTGAATGCATATATGGAGTTGCCGATTAAACCCAATTTATTTGGAGTTTTTGCAGATTATGGAGCTTTTTCAAATGGTTCAAACATTGAATCAGCATTCAACGCCGGATTGGGGCTGAGGATTTCTAAAGTGTTCCAAATATATTTCCCCATGTTACGCAGTGCGAATATGGGACCACTCTGGACAAAGTACGGTAACGAAATTCGATTTAGTTTGAAAATGAATATCGTACACGCAAATAACATTCGTTCTATTTTTAAATAATGCTTTTCTATGTCTGATCAAAAAATATCATTTGGCAAGGTTTTTTGGCCAAGTTTTGTAGCGGTGATGATCGCTGGATTAATTTCGCTCTTTTTATTTTTCTTGGTACTGGGTGGAATTATTGGTTCCTTCGGAGATTTCGGTCCGGAGCCATTGGCGATCAAAAATGCTACGGTTCTTCAATTGAAATTATCTGGCGATTTAAAGGATAAAAGTGATGAAACGGTCGATTTCCCAGATTTCAAGGTGAATCGAACTGTTGGACTTCCTGATTTACTTTATGGCATTGAAAAAGCGAAGACTGATCCAAAGATCAAAGGAATTTACCTTGAGCTAGGATCACTGAGATGCGGTATGGCCAGCGCAAAAGAATTACACGATGCCCTTAAGGACTTTCAAAAGAGTGGAAAATTTGCTGTTGCATACTTATCTGGAGAATATGTTTCTCAAACAGCGTATTACATCAGTTCCGCGGCTAATGAAGTATATGGTTTTCCTTCCACGACAATGGAATTCACAGGGATTGGTGTTCAGTTGTCCTTCTTTAAAAATTTATTAGATAATTTAAACGTCGAAGTAGATATCGTTCGCGGTTCAAACAATGATTTTAAGAGTGCGGTAGAACCTTTCTTTCGCACCAATATGAGCGACTCAAGCCGACTACAAACACAAACCTTTTTGGGAACGATGTGGAGAACCATGCGAAACGATATCGCTTTAAATAAGGGCATTGATACGTTGGTGTTAGACGAACATGTCGATTCGCTGCGTATATTGGATTGTGAAAGCGCATTAAAGGCAAAATTGATTTCTGGCTTAACTTACCGAGATGAATTCATGGGGATTTTGAAGAAAAAGGTTGGTATAGGTCAGGAGGATGAATTGGAAATCCAGTCCATGGAAAAATATGCGTTAAAAGCCTTTTCAGATCGACAATTATTGGTGAAAAATCAAAATCCCAATATTGCCGTAATATTGGCTGAGGGTGATGTTGCAACTACCGGTGATGGAATTTCATCAGAGAAAATCTGTAAACTTTTTCAAAAAGTAAGAAATGACAAAAACATTACTGCGGTGGTTTTCCGCATCAATAGTCCTGGTGGAAGTGCCTTAGCAAGTGAGGAAATCTGGAGGGAAGTCGAACAAACGAAAAAGAAAAAAAAGGTGATTGTTTCGATGGGAGACGTAGCGGCATCTGGAGGTTATTACATTGCAACACCAGCAGATCGCATTTTTGCTGAACCTACTACAATTACCGGATCAATTGGCGTATTTGGGATGATTCCATACACGGGTAAATTCATGGAAAACAAATTAGGTATTACGTTTGATGAAGTTCGAACAAATCAACATTCCTTGACTTCCCTGAATAAAAAATTAACTCCAGAGGAAT
>JBEEIV010000108.1:0-5489 GCA_041169645.1 Bacteroidota bacterium | reverse complement strand
GGAACAGTTTCCGTTAATTTTCCTTGGCGCCCCATATTTCCATAAACGAGCAAGGCAGCACAGATGATTCCCATTACCTTTTGTGAATCAGCGCCACCATGTCCTAGTGAAAATGCTGCCGAAGAAAGCAATTGTAGACGCTTATGCATGTTGGCTTCTTTCAGCGCAGATGGTTTTTTTCCATAGGCAATTTCAAACCAGATATACACTAAAATAAATACGCTAATCATACCAATGACAATGTATAGCATGATTGGTTTCATGTCGATGTATTCAATCATGTATTCCATGACCATAATGGTGACAGCAGACAATCCTAAAATCACGAGCATTTTCTTCCAGAAAGACCTACTAATGGTCACTACTGCAATCAGGTAAGCAATAAATCCACCGATAATTGGAGCCAAGAAAATGAACATAATCACTTTCAAGATTTCTCCTGTTTCAATCACTCCAAATCCAGCGTGTGCAACAGCTGCGCCAGCGAATCCACCGATAAGTGTGTGAGAAGAGGAGGAAGGAATACCCAACCACCAGGTCAATAAATTCCAAAACGTTGCCGCTAGTAATCCGGCCAAAATCACCCACAGGTCAATGGCATTGTTATCCACCGTTTTTGCTACGGTGTTTCCTACACTCATGTCGAACACCCAAAAAGCAATGATGTTAAAAGCAGCAGCCCAAACAACGGCTTGAAAAGGAGTTAATACTTTCGTGGATACCACCGTAGCGATAGAATTGGCAGCATCATGGAAACCATTAACTAAGTCAAATAGTAGGGCGATCGCAATCACCACAATTAAAAGAGTAAACATAGACGATTTGTTCTAGTTAAATAAATTAAGCGTATTTGACAACGATGGATTCGATCACGTTTCCAGCGTCCTCACATTTATCCGTTGCTGTCTCCATCACTTGATACAACTCACGTCTTTTGATCAATTCTTTGGCATCTACATCAGAATTGAACAATTTTTCAATGCTCATATCAAAAATGTTATCGGCGTTGTTCTCAATGCTGTTAATTTTAATTACACACTCAATGATTTTTTGTGTGTTCTTAAGGTTGCGAAGTTCCATTACTGCCGCCTTCACTGCTGTCACGGCCTCTAAAATCGCTTCAGCAGTTTTTTGAATTCCTTGATCAGAGATTGGATCTATTTGATAGAAATTAATTTTTTTCCCAGATGCGTAAACGTAGTCAGCAATGTCATCTAAGGCAGACGCAAGGCTGTGTATGTCTTCTCGGTCAAATGGTGTGATGAAATTTTTACCTAGTTCGATGAAAATTTGATGTGTGATGTTATCATTTTGGTGCTCAATATCTTGCATTTCTGATATATATGCAGCACGTTTATTGAAATCTGACTCTTGCACCACTTGTACAAGTTTTTTCGCGATCAGTTCTAAGTTGTCACTTGCTTGTTCAAATAACGAATAGAACACTTTGTCTTTAGGTAAAAAGTAACTTAAAATTCCAGCCATAACATTTAATTTTTTGACAAATGTATGTCCTTCGAATGGTCAGACAAAGATTTACTCATTTTGATAACGTAAACATAACATTAGTCATTCACACGCTAATTACGATTAATGCTTATTCCGTTATTCATGGAGGAGATTCAATCATGCAGCGAAAACACAACACCATGCAATTTACCAGGAAACCGCTTTATGTTAACAAAACGTTATGAAAATTATTTAAAAGTTAAATAAAAATGAACAGAATGTTAAAACAATATGAACAAGTTAGTTTTGCCTTCAAATTATATCTCATGAAAAGAATCTATACTTTATCTTTTGTTTTAACTTTTAGTATGTTAACTTCTTCTTTGCTCACCGCACAAGTAGCTCAGGACACGTCAAAAAAAACCACAACCTCTTCGAAGAAGTGGTTTGAATCCATTAACATTCGAGGTTATGCCCAAGTCAGGTATAACGGACTTTTACAAACGAATGAAGATTTGGAATGTGAGCAATGTGATAAAAGTTGGGGCGGAGAAAACGGGTTTTTTATTCGACGAATGCGCATCATCTTTTACGGCCAACTTAATCCACGAGTCTATTTTTATGTGCAGCCAGATTTTGCGAGCGCACCATCATCTTCCACTTTGCACTTTGCACAATTGCGCGATGCATACTTCGACTTGGGAATCGATAAAGACAATGAATTCAGATTGCGTATTGGACAAAGTAAAGTACCATATGGCTTTGAAAACATGCAGTCCTCTCAGAATCGATTACCTCTGGACCGAGCAGACGCAATGAATTCAGCAGTCTCCAATGAACGTGATTTAGGTGTATTTTTCTACTGGGCTCCTACAAAAACACGTAAGCTATATTCGGCATTAGTTAACGATGGATTAAAGGGATCGGGTGATTATGGAGTTTTTGGTTTGGGCGTTTATAACGGACAAACTGCCAATAAACCAGAATTAAACTTGAACAGGCATGTGGTAGCACGCTTGAGTTATCCATTAGAAATTAAAAAACAAATCATTGAGCCAGGTATTCAAGCATATAAAGGACAATTTACCCTTTCGAGTGTATCTTCTGGTGTTAAAACTAATTTAACTAAGACATATGCTGATGAGAGAATCGGAGGTACATTTGTACTCTATCCAAAACCTTTTGGGATTTTAGCCGAATACAATGTAGGTAACGGTCCTGAATTCGATAAATTGGCGGATTCAATTACTACTCAAAGACTACATGGCGGATTCATTACGGCTTCTTATAAATTGGATTTCAAGGGTCAAACACTTATTCCTTTTGTTCGGTATCAAAAATATGATGGTGGTAAAAAACATGAATTAGATGCACGAAGTTACGAGGTGGAAGAATTAGAAATCGGAGCAGAATGGCAATGGAATAAGAACTTTGAATTAGTGGTAATGTACACGATGTCCTCGCGACGTTTTGAAGACTTTGCCAAACAGAATAATTATCAACGAGGAAATTTGCTTCGAATACAAGCGCAAGTGAATTTTTAGAATCAAAAAGGGGAGCATTGCTCCCCTTTTTATTTCATAATCTTTTGGCTTATTTCGCGTCGGCAAATTTCCCTGCAACAAAATCCCAATTTACCACATGAAAGAAAGACTGGATGTAATCTGGTCTTCTGTTTTGGTAATTTAAATAGTATGCGTGTTCCCATACGTCTAATGCGAGAATCGGAGTTCCTTGACAACCTTCACCCATGAGTGGATTGTCTTGATTCGCCGTAGAACAAATTTCTAATTTCCCGTTGGAAACACACAACCAAGCCCATCCAGAACCAAAACGTGTTGTTGCTGCTTTCGCGAACTCCGCTTGGAAGTTTTCAAAAGAACCAAATGCAGCATTGATTGCATCTGCTAATTCTCCTGTTGGAAGTCCTCCACCATTCGGGGACATACACTCCCAAAATAAATTGTGGTTCCAAAACCCACCACCGTTATTGCGCACGGCAGGAAGGTCTTTGCATGTTTTTAGAATGTCTTCAATGGATTTTCCCTCCAATTCCGTTCCTGCAATCGCATTGTTTAAATTGGTAATATACGCTTGATGATGCTTCGTATGGTGTATTTCCATGGTGCGTGCATCAATGTGGGGCTCTAATGCATCGTATGCATAAGGCAGTTGTGGTAATTCAAATGACATAATTCTATTTTTAGGTGAAAATTTACTGTGGTAAAATTAATTAAAATGTAAACGCATGTGGATTCAATTTTGTTTATAACGAACGAGATTTCTTTTATGAAACTATCCTAGTGATAATGCGTAAATTTGTTACATGAACGAAGAAAGACCTATTTCCGATTGGATTCCAATGTCATTCAAAGAAGCTGAAAAACGCGGCTGGGATGAATTCGATGTAATATTAATATCGGGGGATGCATATGTCGATCACCCAAGTTTTGGTACAGCTGTTATATCGAGGATCATCGAAGACGAAGGACTCCGGATCGGTATTGTTGCACAGCCCAATTGGAAAGATGATTTAAGGGATTTCAAAAAATTAGGTAAACCAAGGTTGTTTTTTGGAGTTACCGCGGGCTGTATGGATTCAATGGTGAATCACTATACTGCAAATAAACGCTTGCGTTCAACAGATGCATATACTCCTGGAGGACAAGCAGGATTTCGTCCCGATTATGCTTCAACAGTGTACAGCAAAATTTTAAAATCACTTTATCCTGATGTGCCAGTTGTTTTGGGGGGCATCGAAGCTTCCCTGCGACGAGTTACCCATTACGATTATTGGAAAGACCAATTGATGCCCTCGATTCTTGTTGATTCAGAAGCGGATTTGTTAGTGTATGGTATGGGAGACCAACCATTGCGTACCTTGCTCCGTCTAATGAAAAGAGGTGTTCCCTTTCATCAAGCGAAAACAATCAACCAAGTCGCCTTTTTGAATCCTAAATCAGAGGAGCTGCCGAGAAATAAAAATTGGGAAACCGTGGAGTTAGCAAGTCATGAAACGTGTTTGGTAGATAAAGTGCAATACGCATCAAACTTTAAGATTGTCGAAGTCGAATCGAATAAATGGGAAGCTAACCGAATTACTCAAGACGTTGGGGAACACACGCTGGTGATTAATCCACCCTTCAAAACCATGACGGAAAAGGAAATCGACCAGAGTTTTGATTTGCCTTACACGCGCTTACCACATCCAAAATATAAAAAACGAGGTGCTATCCCAGCTTTCGATATGATTAAGTTTTCCATCAACATGCACCGAGGCTGTTTTGGTGGCTGTAGTTTTTGTACGATTTCCGCCCACCAAGGAAAGTTCATTGCTTCAAGAAGTGAAAAATCCATCCTGAATGAATTAGAAGAATTGGTGAATCATCCCGATTTTAGAGGGTACATTTCGGATATTGGTGGTCCATCCGCAAACATGTATAAAATGAAGGGAAAGGATGAAGCCATTTGTGCTAAGTGTGTGTCGCCAAGCTGCATTCACCCTGTGATTTGTAACAATTTAGACACATCTCATGAACAAATGACCAAGTTATATCAAAAAATTGACGCCCATCCAAAAGTTAAAAAAGCGTTCGTTGGTTCGGGAATCCGATATGATTTGTTAGTGGATGACTTCAATAAAAATAACGAAGATGGAAACCATGATGCCTACATTGAACAGGTGATAACGCGTCACGTCAGTGGAAGATTAAAAGTTGCTCCAGAACACACTTCTGACGCGACCTTGCGTGTCATGCGAAAACCATCGTTCAAGTATTTTCATAAATTCAAAGAAAAGTACGATAAACTGTCTGAAAAACATGGATTGAAGCAACAGCTTGTTCCTTATTTTATTTCTTCTCATCCAGGCTGCGAAGAGGAGGACATGGCAAATTTAGCTGCTGAAACCAAGGAAATGGGTTTTCAATTGGAACAAGTCCAGGATTTTACGCCTACTCCAATGACGGTTGCAGAAGTCATCTATTACACAGGTTTACATCCGTACACACTCAAACCTGTAAAAACGGTGAAAACGAAGG
>JBEEIV010000107.1:0-2812 GCA_041169645.1 Bacteroidota bacterium | reverse complement strand
ATTTCGAAATGTGCACTTTGAATTGCTGCAGGTAAAATTTCTCCATTCACCAAAACACGATTCACACAAAATCCGAATCCATCCGCTTGAGGCGGGTTATAGACAACCAAGGCTTTATCTTGATACGTTCCTTCAAGGGATAACAATTTATCCTGTGCAAAAACAGAGGATGTCAAAAAGAAAATCAGTAGAATACCAATATGTTTTCTCATCACTAATTTGAATTTTTTGAGGAAATAAAACACTCCTAAAATACAAATATACCGTGAATCCGAGTGATTACATTATTTTTGTGGGTATGTTATACGTGAAAGCATTGCATGTCATTTTTATGGTCAGCTGGTTTGCTGGGCTTTTTTACATGGTGCGGTTATTTATTTATTTTGTTGAAGCGAATGATCAATTGGAACCGAAGAAAAGCATTCTTCAGGAACAGCTAGAAGTCATGCAGAAACGCCTATGGTGGATTATTACAACACCAGCCATGGTGCTCACTGTTGTTTTTGGAACGATTATGATCCTTGACCAACCCGGATATTATCTGTCCCAGCCTTGGATGCATTTGAAACTTGGATTTGTTGGTTTTT
Source organism: Bacteroidota bacterium (assembly GCA_041169645.1). Taxonomy (GTDB): domain Bacteria; phylum Bacteroidota; class Bacteroidia; order Flavobacteriales_D; family Crocinitomicaceae; genus UBA952. Next base: position 2,225 of record JBEEIV010000107.1, on the reverse strand, counting down.
TACTCATCTATCATTTTTTCAGTCAACGAATGATGTTTCAATGTCAGCAACGAACCATCAGATGGACATCCGGTAAATTGAGGCTTTGGAACGAAGTTGCCACCCTATTACTAGTAGCGATTGTCTTCCTTGTTATCATGAAAAATACCCTAAATTGGATTTACGGAACACTTGGATTCTTTGGAGTAGCCATTTTACTCATGGTCGGAATCCAACTTTATAAAAAATTGAGGAAAACTCGCGCTTGATTTGTTTAAAAATTAAGTTGTTTCTTTAGAAAGTTTGCCTAACTTTGCAAAAAATTTTTAAAACTCGCTTAAAGAATCGCTAATGCAACATTTCAGCAAACTTTCATTTTTCATAAGAAAAGTCGCTTTTTTACTTGCCTTCTTGGGGATTTCAGGTTTCTCATTCGCGAATGAAGAAAAAGAATTCAACGTAAGCGAGATGATCATGCACCACATCAAAGATGCGCACGAATGGCATCTTTTTGGTCCAGAGCATGGTGGTACAAGTATTTATTTGCCTATTATCCTATTGGATGGAGGAGTAAAAACCTTTAGTTCTAGTCATTTTTATCATGGAACACCTGTTTCCATCGAAAACAAAGAATCTGGAGCAAGTGTTCATTACGTGAAAGGTGTTGGTCCAGCTGAAGGTTACGCGATGTATCACGAGGAGATTTATAAATTGGATAAAGCCGGAATGCTTCAATTTGAAGGAGAACATCCGCACAACGCACAGCCTTTGGATTTTTCCATTACGAAAAATGTCATGTCCTTATTAATGGGCGCATTTTTGGTTTTGATCATTATGTTCACAGTTGCCAAATTTTACCGTAAAAACGGTGCTGTTGCACCAAAAGGTCTAGCGAAATTTTTTGAGCCGATTATTGTGATGGTTCGGGATGATATTGCAAAAGCGAATATCAACGAGCATAAATACCACAAATACGTACCCTATTTATTGACCATCTTTTTCTTTATATGGTTCAATAACATGTTAGGATTGATTCCTTTCTTGCCAGGTGGGGCAAACTTAACAGGGAACATTACCGTTACTTTGTTTTTAGCGGTATGTACCTTATTGGTTACGTTGTTCTCAGGGAATAAAAATTATTGGGGACATATTTTCTGGATGCCAGGTGTTCCAGTACCAATGAAATTCTTCATGATGCCAATTGAAATCATTGGTATTTTCACGAAGCCCTTTGCCTTGATGATTCGTTTGTTTGCGAACATCACAGCGGGACACATTATTGTTTTAGCTTTGATCTCCATCATCTTTGTAAATAAAAACATTGCTTGGGCTGGTTTGTCCGTTCCAATGGCTTTGTTTATTTCGATTTTGGAAGTTTTAGTTGCGTTTTTGCAAGGTTTCCTTTTTGCGATGCTATCCGCATTGTTCATTGGAGCGGCAGTGGAAGAAGCGCACCATTAAATAGTAACCTTTTAATTCAAATATAATGACAGGAATGTTCGGTAGTATTGCAGCAATCGGTGCTGGTTTAGCAGTTTTAGGCGCAGGTCTAGGTATTGGTAGAATCGGTGGTTCTGCAGTAGAAGGTATCGCTCGTAACCCAGAAGCATCTGGAAAAATTCAAACGGCGATGATTATTGCAGCAGCACTTATTGAAGGTGTTGCGTTATTCGGTGTAGTAGTTGGTCTACTAGGCGCGAAAGCATAAATCTTTAAAGGTAATTGAAACGGTTGGTTTCAATTACCTTTATTTTAACACTTAATTAAAAGAAAAATGGATTTAATATTACCTGACTTAGGTTTATTGTTCTGGACAGGAATCGTATTTTGCTGTCTTTTGTTCTTATTGGCAAAGTTTGCTTGGAAGCCTATTTTAAACGCAGTGAATGCCCGAGAGCAAAAAATCTCTGAGGCATTGGATTTGGCGGCGAAGACTCAGGCGGAAATGAAAGCATTAAAAGCTGAAAATGATCAAATTTTAAAGGAAGCACGTGCAGAGCGCGATGCCATCCTAAAAGAGGCGAAAGAAGCAGCGAATCACATGATTGAAGATGCAAAATCAAAATCAAAAGTAGAGGCGCAAAAAATTGTAGAAGCAGCTCGTTTAAACATCAACTCAGAGAAAGCCGCTGCAATTGCTGAAATCAAAACACACGTTGCGACATTAGCAGTTGAAATTGCTGAAAAAGTAGTTCGTGGTGAGTTGGCATCAGATGAAAAACAAAAAGCATTAGCAGAAAAACTTG
>JBEEIV010000106.1:0-7911 GCA_041169645.1 Bacteroidota bacterium | reverse complement strand
TATACTTTATTCACTTTCAATTCGTGTCCCGCTTGCTCTAAAGCGATAAACCCGACGTCTGTGTTGTCTTTGGAAATCAGGTAGAATTCGTGTCCGTCTTGCCACTGCTGACTCAAGGTTTCCGTTGAATACATCCAATTCAACATGAACTCCATTTGTTCCTTGGTTATGATTTCTGAATAGGTATGAGGCCAGATGCGACGCGCCAAATCTTCCAAAATAGTAAGTTCTTCCAAAGAAACCAATCGAATGTACATGCTTATTGTTTGATGAAACGCTCTTGTTGAACTTTGCCGTCTATAATCAGGCGAATGAAGTAGGTGCCAGCAGGCAAATCAGAGACATATACTTTTCCATCAAAGATCATTTTCTCATATATCGTTCCTTTCATGTCAATGATTTCCACTTTTTTTGGAAGTTCAACAATGGTAAAGTGTAATTCGTTCATCACGGGATTCGGGTACACATTCCAATCAATTTCGCGGGAAATATTCTCTGTACCGACAGTTTGAAGTGCTAATTTAACGGCTGCATAGGCATTTACTTTTCCCGCTCCCCAAATGGGACTGCCACCAGCTGGAATGATCCCGGTTAAATTATCTTGTCGCGCAGTTAGCATGATGATTTCTTTTACTTGTCGTGCGGACAAATAAGGATTTGCCTCTAAAATTAACGCGGCAACACCAGCAATCATTGGAGACGCCATCGAAGTTCCTGAAAGTTTTGCGAAGTGATACGTTTTGTTATTAAAACTCACGTTGTCCACCGATGAAAACGTAGCATCTGTAAAAGAGGACATAGCCGATATGACAGCAACTCCTGGCGCAGCAATATCGGGTTTCATCTCACCGTCGTATCTTGGTCCAACAGAAGAAAACGATGCGATTGCTCCACCAATAGGATTCCCGCTTCCGCTCAGGTACTGAGATCCATAAGCGGCTACGCTGATAACATCCTCGGAACATGAAGGTTCACTAATGCCATTGAGGTTATCTCCTGAAATGGTTCCACCGTAGGAAAAAGAAAAAGGCATTCCCCAATTTCCCACATCTGTGGAAAGTTCCGTTACATTCCAATAGTGTACAGTGCCCGAATCTGCTTGAGATTTCAATAATACGCGAAGTGCGGTATTGGTGTTTTTTACACGTAAACGCATTTGTGGTCTTCCATTCAATGGGTGAGCGGCATCAGCAGAAATGTTAAACCAGATGGTATCCACTCCTGTTACTAAAAATGTATCGATGTAATTGGCAGTAGTAGCTGTGTTATAAAACGGACTCTCAACAAGTGTAGATCCCGCGTTGTTTGTGACAATTAATCCATTCGCGAAAGCATTTCCAGGTTCTCCCCATGCGTGAATGCTTTGACCCCACATGTTCGCATTTGCAGCGTACGAATAAAATTCAATTCTGGACTTGAATTGATCTTGGTTAAAGGTTCGCTTAATGTGAAAATTGACATTTCCATTGTTTCCTCCTGAATTGGCAAAAACAACCCCTAAATCAGTGTATGCAGTGATGGCCTGACTTAACAGGGATGTTCCATCAAGTGTTCCAAAATGATACAAGCCCCATGACATATTAATCACTAAGCGTTTTCCATTGGCTTGTGCTTTTTGGTACATCCATTCCCATGCATCTAATACAGCTGATTCATCCACCAGAAAGGTCACAAATAGAAAATTTGCATCAAATGCAACTCCTTTGTATGGTGTTCCAGCGCCCCCGCCTCCTGCAATACAGGATACATGCGTTCCGTGCGTAGCGTAGGAGTAAATATTTGCCGTGTCGCTTCCAGCTGCAGAGAGGGAAGCAAAATCCAGGTACTCAGTCCCGTAAGAAAATCCTTGCGGATGTGGTCCACTGGTTTTGTATTGGTCCCAAGCAGCAACAATGCGGGATTGTTGCATGGACGTGTCATAGAAAACAGGGGAGGTGTAGTCGAATCCCCAATCTGTAACTCCGATATATACATCCTTTCCTGAATAGCCTTGAGGTAAGCCAATTCCTTGGTGAACACTGTCGGCACGAATGTCTGTAATCGCTTTATCGAGTGAATTGTGAATTTTCCCTGCGATTTCTAGATAGCTTATTCCTGGAAGACTGGTAAGTTCATTTGTTCTAGAAAGCGGTACCTTCAAACTCACAATATTTGCAATTGGTTTTCCAACGATGTATGAACGCTTGATTAAATCCGCGCGGTTAAATCCATCGGAAATCCGCGCAACGAAAGCTAAATAATCCACTCCGTTGATGTGATGAATAGGGTAGCGGCTCACTAATTGGTCATTCACCTTTCCGTTTTCGGACGCTAATTGCTGTTGAATATGTGTCAGATCTAATCGATCACTTGCACTCATTTTTATTTGAGAAAACAGGGATCCAGCCTTTAAAGCAAGCAAGAATGAACAGGATAGTACGTATTTGAGGATTGTGTGCATTCTCAAATATACTGATAATCACCATCCGATGAACGGAGGTATCGGATTTGAGTCACTCAAATTTTTCCACGAAAAAATGTGAAAAACTATCTGGTTTCGAAGATCTTTTCTGGGGCTTTGCGTACTTTGGGTAAATGTTGATACGCATCATCATTTGATCGGAACCCAATTGGACATAATAGAACGCTTTTCAAACCTTGTGTTTGAAGTCCGAGCAGTTCGTCTAATGCTTGTGCATTGAAACCCTCCATCGGAGTAGCATCGATACGCAAACTTGCGCACGTGTGCAGTACTTGTCCAAGTGCAATGTATGCTTGCCTCACGTTCCATGGCTCCATGTCTTCCTTTGAAATTGCCAAAACATTTTTCTTTAGGAAATCACTGAATCCCGCGGCTCTTTCAGCGGGTGTATTGCGCAACTCTTTTACCCGATCAACATAGGTGTCGATGTAGGATTCATCCAAGTGTGTATGCGCGCAAATGATTAAAAGATGAGATGCATCGACGACTTGTGCTTGGTTGTATGCGATTGGTTTGATTTCTTCGCGCAAACTCGGTGTATCAATGAAAATAAATTTCAAGGGCTGAAGTCCATATGCTGATGGCGTTAGGCGCAAGGATTCCTTGATGATTTCCAGTTGTTCGTTACTGATGATTTTTGAAGGGTCGTACTGTTTGACAGCATACCTCCAATTTAAATCTTCGATGATTTGCTTCATGTTTAAAATTTCATTGGTACTTCAATAACCAGCAGTTTGCCTTTTTGTTTGTTCTGAATAAGAATTTCCTTAGTTTCCCAAACTCCGACTGCATCGCGTTCGTTGAGTGTGGTTCCTGCTACATCGAAAACGCCATCGATGTTCATGAGGTAGACACCTGTTTCTTCGCCTTTTAGCACATAGGTATTTTCTGTTTCATCGGACATGCTTATGAGGTGAATCCATGCGTTCTGATGAATCCAAACTCCTTCTTGATCAGCGTTGGGAGAAACCAATTGTAAAAATGCTTGTTCTGAATCTTTTAGGTGATATGCTTTTTGTTCATAGCGTGGGGTAACGCCTTGTTTGTTTGGGAATATCCAAATTTGAAAAAGGTTGATATCCTCGTGCTGACTCGCATTCATTTCGCTGTGAAAAATCCCAGTTCCTGCAGACATTACTTGAACTTCTCCTGCTTTTACTACTTCACTGAATCCCATGCTGTCTTGGTGTCGAAGCGAACCACGCAGCGGAATCGTGATGATTTCCATGTTGTCATGCGGGTGTTTTCCAAAGCCCATTCCTGGTGCAACGATGTCGTCATTCAAAACCCGTAATGCACCAAAATGTATGCGTTCCGGATTGTACCATTGCCCAAAACTAAATGAGTGTTTTGCATTTAGCCAACCATGATTGGCATGACCTCTGCTTTTAGATGTATGTACTTCAGTTTTCATGTGATATATTCTGGAAAACAAAGGTAAGCACATTCACATGGATCGTGCTGATTCAAAGAGAAAATCCACAATTCAATAACCTGTGTTAATTCTTTTTTACATCAATTGATTTCTAATGCCATAAAAATGTTGATATTCGTTTTATGGTTTTAAGTAGATTTTGGCTGATTATTTTCATTAGCTCTGTGTTATTTGTATTCGTTGGATTGTTTATGTCCGAGACGTATTCCATTGATTTTGTTTTGAATGGAAAAAAAGACAGTCCAATTTTGACAGGTGAAAAGTACCTAAATACCTTCCCGAAAAAGATCCAAGATACCTTGCGCGTGGCAGCAAATGGAACCGTCGTTTATGATGTTAATCAAAACGATGTGGATACGACCTATGTATTGAAAAGTAAAACAGTTCAGGTTTTTCAAGGGAAACAGAAAGCGGATGGTTTATTGGAGACATGTAAAAACAGCTTGTTTGATTTGATTCTTCCTTTGATGGCCTACTTAGCCTTCTTTTGTGGAATCATGCAATTGCTGATTGATTCAGGCGCGACCGAAAGACTGGCGCGAAAACTGAGTCCTTTCTTCGTGAAAGTATTTCCTTCGGTACCCAAAAATCACGAATCGATCTCCTACATGACATTAAATTTTTCGGCAAATTTCTTGGGTTTAGACTCTGCAGCGACGCCATTTGGTTTAAAGGCCATGCAAAGTTTACAAGAGATAAATCCAGATAAGGAACGTGCTTCCGATGCTCAAATCATGTTTTTATGTTTGCATGCAGCTGGACTCACCTTGATTCCAACTTCCATCATTGGGTATCGTGCAGCCGCAAATGCGTCCAATCCAGCGGATGTGATGTTGCCATGTATTGTCACTTCCTTGATTGGTACGATGGCGGCATTTTTTATTGTAGGGATTCGTCAACGCATTCAATTCCGAAGTGCAACACTGTTGATTGCCTTAACATCGATTATTGCGGGAATCATTGGTTTGTTGATGTATGTAAACAGCCTTGATTTAATTGGGAAGAACTTTTTTTCTAGTAATTTCTCGAGTGTGCTCTTATTGGGAATCATTGCAAGTACCTTGATCTTTTCGTTTATTCACGAAAGGAAATTCAAAGAAAAAGAGACCACGGTTTTTGATTCCTTTGTTGTTGGAGCTAAAAGTGGACTGAATACGGGTGTTGCGATTTTCCCATACGTACTCGGGATGTTAGCCGCGATATCTTTATTCCGCAACAGTGGACTTTTTGAAATCATGAGCAATTGGATTGCGACTGGTTTTCATTTCGTAGGTGTTTCCAAAGAAATAACAGATTCCTTACCTGTTGCCCTTTTGCGTCCTTTCAGTTCAAGTGGCTCGAGAGGATTTATGTTGGATGCCATGAATAATTTTGGTCCGGATTCTTTAGCGGGACGACTAAGCAGTATTTTTCAATGCAGTGCTGAAACGACGTTTTATGTGGTAGCTGTGTACTTTGGTTCGATCAACGTGCGCAATACGCGTTATGCCCTTGGAACCATGTTGCTTGTTGACTTAATTTGTGTCATTACAGCCATTTTTGTAGCCTTGTGGTTTTTCTAATCTAAGAAGATGTTAAGACGATTATTTAGTTCATCAAAAAAAACGAAGGAGCAAATTACTACGCCAATTCAGGCAGCTCCACTGGAAGACATACAATATCCATCCTTGGTATTGATAGCTTGGTCCAAGGCAGTGGAAGGGAATGAGGACATTCAAAATTGGCTCAAGGAAAATGGGTATCCTGAATTGTACATGGCGACCTTTGCGATATTATTGAAGGATGAAGCCAGGAATTGGTTGATTGAAAACGGTTATGCCCACATCATGGCGATGATCAATGGGGCGGAGGGTAATTTGAAAGCACAGGAATGGCTATTGAAAAATGGCTTCGAGATGCTTTACCATATGTCTTTAGCGATTGATCACGAAGACAATAGTTGGTTTTGGTTGGCAAAATATGCCTCACCAGAAATTCGCATTTTGACAAAGTCAATTCAACGCATAAAGGATGAAATCGAGGAAAATCATAACGACATGCACTCGATTGGAAAAGATGTCTAATCCGCTTACAACAACATCGCTGCTGGATTCTCCATGTACGTTTTAAACGTTTGAAGAAATGCTGATCCTGTCGCGCCATCTACCACACGGTGGTCGCAAGATAAAGTCACCTTCATCACGTTTCCTGGTACCACTTGTCCATTCTTAACCACAGGAACCTCTTTAATTCCTCCAATAGCCAAAATACAACTGTCTGGTGGATTTACAATTGCCGTAAATGATTCGATGCCAAACATTCCCAGGTTGGAAATGGTAAAGGTATTTCCTTCCCAATCGCTAGGCTGAAGTTTTTTATCTTTTGCTTTTTGAGCGAATTCACGTACTTCAGAAGAAATCTGCACCAATCCTTTGGTGTCAGCATGACGAATAACAGGAACCAATAATCCATCTTCAACTGCTACAGCAACACCAATGTGAACATGTTGGTTACGGCGAATGAAATCACCCATCCAAGCACTGTTTACTCCTGGATTTTGTTTTAATGCCATCGCAACTGCTTTTACCACTAGATCGTTGAAAGAAACTTTCACTCCGTCCATGTTATTCAACGCTTTTCTAGATACAATGGCTTGATCCATGTTGATATCCATCGTTAAATAGAAATGAGGCGCCGTAAATTTGCTCTCTGCCAAGCGACGAGCAATGGTTTTACGCATTTGACTTACAGGCTCATCTGTAAAGGATTCAATACCAGTTGGAGCAGCGGAAAAAGAACGTTCAGCAGGTGTGTATGGCGTGTAGTGATCTACATCACGCTTCACAATACGTCCACTTTCACCAGTTCCTGCAACGGAATGAATGTCAATTCCTTTTTCACTGGCTAATTTTTTTGCCAATGGAGAAGCGAACACACGTCCACTGTTATTGTTCGATGCAATAGGTGCGGCAACAGCAGCTGGTGCGGCAGCAGGTGCTGGAGCAGCAGCAGGTGCCGGAGCAGCAACAGGTGCCGGACTTGGTGCTTCTGTTTTTGGTGTTTCAACTGCAGCAGCAGGCGCGGCACTTCCGGCATTTGCTAATGCTGCGGAGATGTCTTCACCAGCTTGACCAATGATCGCGAGTACACTGTTTACTGGAGCAGCTTTACCAGTTTCCACGCCAATGTGTAACAAAACACCATCGTAAAATGATTCGAATTCCATGGTTGCTTTATCCGTTTCGATTTCCGCTAGTACTTCACCAGCTTTTACGGTATCACCCACATTTTTATTCCAAGTTGCAACGACACCTTCGGTCATTGTATCACTCAATTTCGGCATGTAAACGATTTCAGCCATGGATTCTAATTATTTAAGTTTTTAGTATTCTTTGATGTAAGGATAATCAGTTTGCGTATATACGTCTTCGTACAATTCATGCGCTTCGGGATATGGAGAATTTTCAGCAAATTCAACGGATTCTTCCACTTCCTTTTTCACCCATGCAGCGATTTCTTCGATTTCCTTTTCATTTAACCATTTATTCTCTTGAATTGTTCGCAGACAATGTTCAATTGGATCTTGTTCCATCCATTCTGCCACTTCATCTTTGGTACGGTATTTTTGAGGGTCGGACATTGAGTGTCCTTTGTAGCGATAGGTGCGGATGTCTAATAAGGTTGGTCCGTCTCCACGCCTTGCACGGTTACAAGCCTCTTCAATTGCTTCATGCACACTTTCTGGTCGCATTCCATTGACCACTTTTGATGGCATTTCATAGGAAAGTCCAATTTTAGAAAGGTCGGTTACATTTGTTGTACGCTCAACCGAAGTTCCCATTGCGTAGTTATTGTTTTCAATAATAAAGATCACTGGAAGCTTCCAGTTCATCGCCATGTTAAATGTTTCGTGCAACGCTCCTTGTCGAACCGCGCCGTCACCCATTGAAACAAATGCTACGTTGTCTGTTCCGTTGTATTTTTCAGCAAAACCAACTCCAGCACCCATGGCAATTTGTGCACCAACGATTCCGTG
>JBEEIV010000105.1:0-6880 GCA_041169645.1 Bacteroidota bacterium | reverse complement strand
TATTTTGTACCTGTTGTATGATTTTTTGTTGGTTGAAATCTACCAGGCACAGGTTGGATCTAAATTGGTCGAAAACCCAAATTAAATTCGGACGGTTGGAAACACAAATGTGGCTCACATTGGAAAAACCAAGTTCACTCAAGTCCAACAAATCTCCTTGCTGTGTTAACGTGTTATCCACAATGGCTATGGACTGCTGCAATTCTGAAAACAAGAGTATTTTCATGGCGTTAATAGGAGCAATCGACTGTATATCGCTCAAAGATTTAAATGTTTGATTGAATTTCCGATCGCCTTGAATTGCTTTTTTAATCACATTGTTCCCTGAACAAATGAAAAGATTCCGTTGCCCATCAATCGTCCAGCTTCCAATTTCTTGTGGCGATTCATACGTTTCAATTAAGGTCAAGTGCTGCGCTTTAGGCGACAACATCCAACTCAAAAGTATGAAACAAAGAATGTATCTCATTGCATCGAAAGAATTTCATTGATTAAATAGGGATCATTCATTAATCGAGGAACTTTGTGCTGTCCACCAAGTTTCCCTTTGCTCTTCAACCAGGAATGAAAAGTTCCCGTTGGGACAATAGTCAGTTTAGGAAATCCAATGTTGATGTTGTCTTTACGTTTCGCCTCATAATCGGCATTTTCTGCCTTCAATAATTGATCCAATTCGATTAAAAACTGTTCATCATCCTCCGGATTTTCATCAAATTCAATGAGCCAATGGTGTCCGCCAACCACATTGTCTTGATGAAAATAAGGTGCGGCGGTATAATCGCTAATTTTTGCCTTGCAACGAATCGCAGCCGTACTTATTGCTTTTTCAGCATGCTCAATGATGAGTTTCTCTCCAAATGCATTCATGTAGTGACTCGTTCGACCACTTACAATAAATCTAAAAGGATTTAATTCCTTAAACCGCACCGTGTCTCCAATGATGTAGCGCCAGAGTCCAGCAGAAGTGGAAATCACCAGGGCATAATCTACATTGGTTGTAATTTCTTCAAGACTTAGTACTTTTTTGGAATCAATCCCTTCAAAATCGCTCATAGGAATAAATTCGAAATAAACCTGTGAATTGGTAAGTAGCAGTAGGTCTTTCGATGTTATTTGGTCTTGAAGTCCAAAGTATCCTTCGGAGGAATTGTACGATTCGACGTAATGCATATTTGGAATCTTTAATAGCTCGTCGAAGGCAGATTGATAGGGTTTGAAGGACATGCCTCCATGAATGTATAATTCCAAATTGGGCCAAACTTCCGAAATGGAAGACTTACCGGATTTTTCCAACACTTTTTTAAGTAGGAGAAGGGTCCAACTGGGAATCCCCGCAATGATGCAGATATTTTCATCCAAAACGGAGGCAGCCATTTGCTCTAATTTCTCCTCCCAATTTTCCAATAGTGCGATTTCCTTCTTTGGAGTACGTCTGAGCTCTGTCCAGGTAGGTAAATTATTGATGATGATGGCGGATAAGTCGCCGGTAAATATACCTTGTTCGTTCTCGTCGATTTTCCCACTTCCACCGATGATTAAATGCTTCGCGTTGTATAATTTTCGTTTGGAATGATTGTGATAATACTGTGCTAACAGATCTTTTCCTCCAGCATAATGGTTATTCAACAAGGAATCTGTTGTAATGGGGAGTATTTTTACTCGGTCGGCTGTGGTTCCGGAGGATTTGGCAAACCAAGGCGTTTTTCCAGGCCAAAGTTGATTTTCTTTTCCTTCCATTGCGGCTTCAATATGGGATTTCAAGCTGCCATAATCACTTAATGGAATGTTTTTTTGAAAGGAAGTATGCGATAAATCAGGTTTCAAGCCTACCTTTTTACCATAGTCGGATTGACTTCCATTCTTTAATAGGAATTGTAGGGTACGTCGTTGATTTTCGAAGGGATTTTGACGGTAATCGTTTATGCGCGTCATACGTCTTCCAATCAACCAAGAAAATACAGTGTTGAAAGGCATATTTCAACGGATTAGATGCGTGGAAAACGAAGTGATTTTATCCCCAAATAAGGACAGAAATCAGGATGGATAAAGCAATAATTGTATAAATTGTACCTACTGCTGCAGTCGATCCTTCAAAGAAATTATCTGACATAATGATTTATTTTAGACTTCAAAAATAGGAATTGTTTTGTTCATATTGTGCGGTTGTGTCAAAAAAAAAGCCCTAAACAGGGCTTTTCATGATTTTTTGATGATTTCTTAATCTCTGCTTCCAAAAAGGCGTAGCAGTGTTAGGAATAAATTGATGAACGTAATGTATAAAGAGAGTCCACCAAACAAGGCCAATTTATTGCGTTGCTCAGCATCCATTTCCGCATTGTGTGCCAATTCTTTTAACATTTGCATTTTGTAGGCAACCAAACCAGTAAAGACAAACACACCAATGTAGGTGATCATTTTATCCATTCCATCGCTTTGCATAAACATGTTAATGATGCTCGCAATGATGATACCTCCCAAAGCCATGTACAACAAACTTCCAAATTTCGTTAAATCTGTTTTCGTCGTATAACCAAGGACAGCCATAATTCCAAATGCGCCTGATGCAGCAAAGAATGTGAGCGCGATGGACCCTAAGGTATAGGCCATAAAAATCACAGACAAACTCAGACCCATCAAAACGGAATAAACGATGAATAACAATAGAATGGTTCGCATGGACATGCGTTCAAGTCCCATGCTCATCGCGATAACGATAATAATTGGTGAAAACATCACCACGTAAAACAACGGAGACACCCCCGTTTCTGATGCGAAAAGTCTTTGCATCAACTCTGGATTGGTTCCGATGGTATATGCGATGATCCCTGAAATGCTCAGCGCTGCGAACATGTAAGTGTACACGCTGCGAATAAAATCCCTTGCTACGTCTGAAGAAACAGACTGGTCGTTGTTTAAATAATCGTTCATGTTAATGTAATTTAGCTTGAACTAAATTAATAAATTCTTTTCGAGTAGCTTCATTGTTTAAAAATATTCCAGTAAAAGCGCTAGTCGTCGTTACTGAATTTTGTTTTTGAACACCACGCATTTGCATGCACATGTGACAGCATTCCACTACAACAGCTACTCCTTTTGGATCTAATGTTCGTTGAATACAGTCTCGGATTTCGATGGTTAATCGTTCTTGAACTTGTAATCTACGAGCATATGCATCTACCACGCGAGGAATTTTACTTAGTCCAACAATTTTCCCTTGGGGAATATACGCAATGTGTGCTTTCCCAAAGAAAGGCAACATGTGGTGTTCACACATCGAGTATACTTCAATGTCCTTGACGATAACCATCTCGGAGTATGCTTCGTGAAAAATAGCTTGTTGGACAATTTCATCCGGATTGATGTCGTAACCGTGCGTCAGGAATTTCATCGCTTTCGCTACCCGTTCTGGAGTTTTTTGAAGACCTTCTCTTTCCGGATCTTCACCGATTTGTTCAATTATTGAGCGATAGTGCGCTTCCATTCCTTCGTTATTAGACATATGATGTTTTAGGTAAAACGCAGGAAGCTCAAAAAGGTTCTTTGCCTCCGAAATATTCCACAAAGTTATTTTCGGTTTCAATCAGTTTGATTTTCGCCATTTCACCGCCGTGTTCTTTTACCAGTGGATCCAGAATGTCCCAAATGGCAATCGCCAAATTTTCAGTCGAAGCCATGGTTCCTTTTAAGAAAGGTACGTCTAAATTTAAATTTTTATGATCAAGCGCTTCAATCACGTGTTCGCGCACGATTTGACTCAATAACTTTAGGTTGATCACAAATCCGGTTTCTTCATGCGGCATGCCTTTTACGGTAATAAACAACTCGAAATTGTGTCCATGCCAATTGTGATTTGAACATTTTCCAAACACTTCCCAATTCTTCTCATCGCTCCATTCTTCACGCCACAATTTATGGGCTGCGTTAAACGTTTCTCTGCGCGTGATGTAAACTGTTTTCATAGCTAATTCAATCATTTCGTTGACAATAATTCACATTTCATGATGCCGTCTCGGTCTACCTCTGTTAAGTTTATTTCTTGAAAAGTATTCACCAATTGACGATTATACGGGAATTTTACCTTGACATAATTTTCCGTAAATCCATACATCATCCCATTATCTTCTTCTTGTTCAAATAGAACGGTGCGTTTGCTTCCACGATTCTCTTCGTAAAATTGACGTTTTTTGCGGTCGGAGAGTAGGTGTAGTTGTTTGCTGCGTTCGCGACGGACATCCATTGGAACCGCTTCGCCCAGTTTTGGCGCTCCCGTATTTGCGCGCTCAGAATAGGTGAAGACATGTAAATAGGAAACATTCAACTCTTTCAGGAAGTCGATGGTTTCCATGAAGTCTTCATCCGTTTCACCGGGAAAACCAACAATCACATCGACCCCAATACAGGCATCTGCTCTGATGGATTTGATTTGTTCTACTCGTTCAGCATAGAGTGAACGTTCATATTTACGACGCATTAAGTGAAGAATGCGGTCACTTCCTGATTGAAGCGGTACATGAAAATGTGGAACAAAGCGTTTGGATTGAGACAAACAGAAATCAATGATTTCGTTCGTGAGTAAATTTGGTTCAATGGATGAGATGCGGAAGCGATCGATTCCGACTACTTCATCTAATTCCTGAATAAGTTCATAAAAATTTGATCCTTTGCCTTGTCCGAAATCACCGATATTGACTCCAGTTAGCACAACTTCCTTTATTTCTGTAGTGGCAATTTTTTTTGCTTCCAACACGGTGTCTGCAATAGAAGCATTTCGACTCTTACCTCTTGCTAAAGGAATGGTGCAAAACGTACAGAAATAGTCGCAACCATCTTGTATCTTTAGAAAAGACCGCGTTCGATCACCATAGGAAAACGAAGGAACAAATTCGTGGGTATGTTTGATGTTGTCGAAGGAAACAACCGTTTCGACATTGTTATGATCAATCTGATCAAGGTGTGCCAAAATGTTGAATTTCTCATTGGCTCCCAGAACCATGTTAACACCTGGGATTTGTGCGATTTCATTTGGCTTTAATTGTGCGTAGCATCCAACAATAACAACAAAGGATTCTGGGTTGATTTTTTTTGCTCGTTTAACGAGTTGCTTGCATTTTTTGTCCGCATTTTCAGTTACCGAACACGTATTGATCACATAAACATCTGGATGTTCTTCAAAATCAACTTTTGCAAAGCCCGCGTCCTCAAACAACCGTGAAATGGTCGAAGTCTCGGAGAAATTTAATTTACATCCAAGCGTGTAGAAAGCGACTTTTTTGAATTGATTCATTGAGCCTGCAAAGTTAAGGACTTATTTTGTGAAAGGAAACCAATTTGTGATTCATTCCGATGTCAAAATGAGAATTCCTTTCTCTTTCACGTTTGATTAATCATTAATTTTGTCAAAATTCAAGACATGAAATTCGATATAGCGGTCATTGGTGGTGGAATTGTAGGTGCGGCAACCTTTTATAAGCTGCAATTAAAGTATCCAGATAAGAAAATTGCTCTTTTTGAGAAGGAAGCCTTGTTGGCGGATCATCAAACCGGACATAATTCTGGCGTAATTCACTCTGGGTTGTATTATAAACCAGGTTCGCTGAAAGCACGTAATTGCATTCAAGGAAGACATGAATTGGTCGCTTTTGCCAAAGAACATGGAATCAAACATGATGTGTGTGGAAAAGTGGTTGTGGCGACGGATGCGAGTGAGCTTCCTAATATGGAGCGCATTTTTAAGACAGGCTTGGAAAATAAAATTGAAGGAATTGAAATGATCAACGCAGATCAGGTCAAAGAAATTGAACCGCATGTTCAGTCCATCGGTGGAATTTGGGTTCCGTGCACGGGGATTATTGATTTTCGTGGAGCCACGGCGAAAATGGTGGAACTGGCATTAGCAAAGCAAGAAAAAAGTCAATTATTCTTGGAAACCGAAGTGATTTCTATCGAAAAAGGAGAAGAAAGCTCCATGATTCATACGAGTAAAGGGGCATTTGAAGCGGAGTACCTTGTTTTTTGTGCAGGACTTCAAGCGGATCGCTTGGCTAAGAAGGATGGCGTTAAATTGAAAGAAAAAGTTGTCGGATTCCGTGGTGATTACTACGAATTGACACCAGAAGCGAAACATAAAGTGAAAAATTTAATTTACCCTGTTCCGAATCCTGATTTTCCATTTTTAGGTGTGCATTTTACGCGCATGACAGATGGTGAAGTGGAATGTGGTCCCAATGCGGTATTCACGTTTAAACGAGAAGGGTATGGAAAGACGGATTTTTCTTTAAAGGATACAGTAGATGCATTAACCTATAAAGGCACGTGGAAATTGTTCTTTCAGAACATGAGCTTTGGTGTCAATGAATACCGCAGGGCTTTTTCTAAAAAGTTATTCTTGAAAACGTTGCAGCGCATGATTCCAGATTTGACAATGGACGACATTCATCCAGGAAGGTCAGGAGTGCGGGCTTTGTTATTAGCCGAAGATGGAGATACGCGTGACGATTTTAGAATTGAATACCATGGGAAATCCATTCATGTGCTCAATGCGCCTTCTCCTGCAGCAACGGCATCCTTGGCAATTGGACAATACATTGCCGATGAAGCGGAGAAACAATTTAACTTGAAATAAACTTATTGTCGGGATAATTTACCCTCTTTCCAGTCTTGAATCAACTTTGCCCAGGAATATGGATTCATGAGGTTGTTTACAGGAAGTTGACCATTCGTGTACAAACGGGTATTTCGCATGTTGTAGGCATTTCCTGACGCTAAAGAAGCATCTGCTTCGAGTCGTGCAGCAACAAAGGCAAGTGATTCTCCAGAAAGTTCCTTTTGTGCACGGCGAACATCGTCTTCATACGGAGACATATTGACAAAATAATCCGCA
>JBEEIV010000104.1:0-5362 GCA_041169645.1 Bacteroidota bacterium | reverse complement strand
CAGGAGCTGTTTCAATCGGTTTTCCATTTAGTTTTTACGGAACAAGTTATTCTCAATGTGTCATTGGTTCAAACGGTTTAATCTCTTTCAACCTTACCAATGCAGGTGGTTATTGTCCTTGGTCTTTAAATGGTGTACCTCCATTACCAAATATGGCATTAACTTCTGCGCGCAATTCAATCATGTTGACCTATCAGGATATGAATCCATCTACTGCTGGACAAGTTCAATATCAAACCATTGGTACTGCTCCAAACCGAAAGTTTGTCGTTCTCTACAAAAACGTAGCGATGTTTGGGTGTACAACTCAATGTAATTACATGGCCATTGTTTTGTACGAAACTTCAAATATTTTTGAATTACATATCGGTAATAAACCCATTTGCGGTACTTGGAACGGAAGTTTAGCCATTCAAGGTTCAGAAAACAACCCTATGACCGTAGCGCACATTACACCAGGAAGAAATGTTTCTGTTTGGAGCGCAAATCAAGATGGTCGTCGTTTCTTACCTACTTCACCGAGCAACACTAATTCTTACACCATGTCACAGATCCCATACGTGATGGTGAATAGCCCGGGAAGTAATTTCCTTTGGGCAAATACATTAGGACAAACATTCCCTTACAACAACGGTACATTGAACGTAAACCCCGTTCCATCCGGAACGACAGGATACTTTTTGTCTGGTGCTGCATGTGGAACAAGTGTTGGTTCCATCACTCAAGATACTACGTGGATTACCGTTACAAACCCAAGTTTAACAACTACGACCGTTCCTGACGTGTGCTCTCAGGGTGTAGGTACCGCAACGGCTGTTCCGGGCGCAACTTCTCCACCTCCATTCACCTACCTTTGGAGTAATGGTCAAACGACCCAAACAGCTACTGGCTTAACCGCGGGAACTTATACTGTTACGGTTGTAAATGGTAATGGTTGTTCCTCGACTGGGACAGCAATTATTACCGACAACCCTGCAACGTTTAATGCCACAACAACTCCTGTTTCTTGTCCTGGTGGAAGTGACGGAACGGCAACAGCAGTTGTCACACCGGTTACTGGTGCCATCAACTACATTTGGAGCAACGGTCAAACCACGCAAACTGCAACAGGATTAAGCGCTGGAAATTATTGGTGCTTTGCAACTACGGCAACGGGTTGTCAAGATAGCATTTACGTGACCATTACTGAAATTCCACCGATGATTCTAACGATGACCAATATTGTTGATGCAAATTGTTATACGATTGCGAATGGACAAGCTACGGTGAACGTAACGCAAGGAACTCCTAACTATACTTACAGTTGGACTGGTTCTACAGCAAGTGCAGCAACAGCGTTGGATTTAGGTGCTGGATTGCACACGGTAACAGTCACAGACATGAATGGTTGTGTTCAAACCATGGATGTACTCATCAATGAACCTTCACCACTAGACATTACCTTTTTAACTCAAGACACGATGATCTGTTCTGAGGATGCCATTCTATTGTCTGCTATCGGATCAGGTGGTTCTTCAGCTTACACATATTCATGGACAGAAGACGGACTTCCTATCGGGAATGGTGGTTCTATCACCGTTGATCCAATCAATTCAGGAACGGTCTACTGTGTTACATTGAGCGAAGCATGTGGTTCGCCGATAACAACCGAATGTATGACAATTACTTTCCCATTGGAAATCATTCCAAGTACGACTCCTGACCATACCATACGATGTTTGCCAGGTGACTTTGTTTTCTCCAATACATCAACTAACGGAGGAGAAATTGCCAGTACGCAATACATTTTCTCTACAGGAGAATCATTTACGGTAAATAGCCTTGATCCACTTCCTCACACGTTACCGACACCAGGAACGTATTCATTGGACATGGTGGTTACATCTTTATACGGCTGTACTTATAATGGACATTTTCAAGACATAGTTGAAGTTACCCCATTACCAACTGCCGATTTTACGATGTCGAAAAGTCCACTAACATGGTTTGAAACTACTGTGCAAACAAACGATATTTCACTTGGAAATATTGCAAGTTACAATTGGTCAAGTCCTGGAGCAACGAGTGTCGTAAATAATGGTGGAAGCGCCATGATTTCTTATCCAGAAGGTGTAATGGGAACTTACAACATCACTTTAGTGGTAACGACAAATCAAGGTTGTTCCGATTCGGCAACCTATGAAATTCAAGTTGTTTCTGATGTCATTTTCTACGCACCTACCGCATTTACACCAGATGATGATGAACACAATCAGGTATGGTTGTTTTATGTGGAAGGTATTGACAAAGAAAACTTTGAGTTAACCATTCACAATCGTTGGGGTGAAGTTGTATGGGAAACACATGATGTAAACGCCTATTGGGATGGTTATTATAATGGTCAACGCGTTCAACCAGGAATCTACACATGGAAAGCATGGTACAAGGAATTGGATACTGATGGAAAAAATGAAAAAACAGGATTAATTAATGTGATTCGTTAACCATGATTAAAATTCTTGCTTTTTCCGCTATTAGTTTATTCGTAGGAACATGTTCCAAAGTGGATTTATCCGTAATCAATAATTATGTTAGTCCAACAACGACGCCAACAGCTCCAAAGCTAAGTAATGAAGAAGTCGTTTCAGGATTAAAAGAAGCGTTGAATGTTGGAATCAAAAATGCAGTGAATATTACGTCTGTTACGGACGGATTCTTGAAAAACGAATCCATTCGCCTACCCTTTCCTCCGGACGCTATAAAAGCAAGGCAAAAAGCCATTGACTTAGGAATGACCGCTCAGGTTGAAAAATTTGAAACAACCTTAAACCGCGCAGCTGAAGAGGCATCCAAAGAAGCCATTTTAATTTTTGCGGATGCGATCACGAACATGAGTATCCAAGATGGCTTTACCATCTTAAAAGGGGGTGAAGGTGCCGCAACCAATTATTTGAAAGAACAAACAACTGCTAAATTAACTGCTGCCTTTTCGCCGAAAGTTGCTGAAGCAATTTCAAAAGTAAAATTGACTGAATACTGGAGTCCGATTATGACGAAATATAATACGGCGATGACCCTAACCGGTGGTGAAAAAATTAATCCTGATTTGAATGCATATGTAACACAAAAGGCCATTGAAGGTCTATTTAAAATGGTTGCATTAGAAGAAAACAAAATCAGAAAGGATCCCGCAGCTCGTGTTTCTGATTTGTTAATCAAGGTATTCGGGAGCTTATAATCGATGCAATTTCCAGCAACAGAACTTGTTTTAAACAAGCGTAATGAAGTATATCATTTAGCGCTCAAACCAAATCAACTTGCACATAAAATAATTTTGGTTGGAGACCAAGACCGTGTCGGTATGATTTCGTCGTTTTTTGATCACTTAGAGCATCAGCATCAACACCGAGAATTCGTTTGTCATACGGGAACGTACGGTGGGAAAAGAATCAGCGTTTTATCCACTGGAATTGGGACAGACAACATTGATATTTGCCTTCAAGAATTGGACGCACTTGTCAATATTGATTTAGAAACGCGCACAGAAAAAGCGAACAAAACATCTTTGGAGATCATTCGAATTGGCACGTGTGGTATTTTACAACCTCACATTCCCATTCATTCCTTTATACTATCTGACATGGCCTATGGCTTTGATAACGTGGCACATTTCTATCCAATTGAATTTACCGAAAAGGAGCAGTCGTTGAGGCATTCCATTGATGTACACTTAAATTTACCTGCAGGGATTCATCCCTATCTCGTCTCATCGAATGATTTGCTTACGGAAAGATTTCGTTCTACCAAGACCTATGAAGGAATAACTGTTACCAGTTCCGGATTTTATGGTCCACAAGGAAGGAGTCTACGCTTAAAGAGTAAGATCAAAGGCATTCACGTTAAACTTGGATCCTTTGATTTTGACGGAATGAAAATCGTCAATTTTGAAATGGAAAGTTCGGCTATCTTTGCCCTCGGGAGACAACTAGGTCATTCCTGTACAACCATCTGCTTAGGAGTAGCCAATCGTCCAAATATGGAATTCTCTTCGGGATGTGAGCAGGAAATGAAAGATTTGATTGAGTATGTCTTGAATCGCTTCTAACTACTTTAAGTGCTTCTCTATTTGGATGTGTAAGTTCAGTCCTCTTAGTTCACCTCCACTAGCTACAATGTGTCCTTCTCCGTCAATTAGGAAGGCAGAAGGAATACTGGAAACTCCGTAATTAGCAGCGGCAATACCATCTTTATCTAACACATGGTTTTTCCAAGTCAAATGATCTTCTTTGATGGCTTGTTTCCATGCCGCTTCTTCCCGATCAAGCGAAACACTAAAAACTTCAAAACCCTTGGCATTATTGAACGACTTGGATTTATATTTTCCATAAGCTTCCACTACGTTTGGACTCTCCTTTCGACATGGCCCACACCAGGACGCCCAAAAGTCTACTAGCACTAATTTCCCTCTCAGATCAGAGAGTTTCACCATCTTACCTTTTGTGTTCTTCAGGGTAATTTCAGGAGCTATGTCCTTCGCTTCAAATGTGCTTTCAGAACGAAAACAAACGGCGTAACACGTGTAGGCAGCAAGAAAAAGTAAACCAAAAAATAACTGCTTTTTCATTAACCAATTCTTCGAATATCTGCTCCAATATTATTTAATCGCAACTCAATGTCTTGGTATCCACGATCGATTTGTTCTATGTTTTCAATAACGCTTTTCCCTTTTGCTGATAATGCAGCAATAAGCAAAGAAACACCTGCACGAATGTCCGGAGAGGACATGGTGATGCCACGCAAATCATGCTCGCGATTCAATCCGATTACAGTAGCTCTATGTGGATCACATAAAATAATTTGAGCCCCCATGTCGATTAATTTGTCGACAAAAAACAAGCGCGATTCAAACATTTTCTGATGAATCAGAACAGAACCTTTTGCCTGAGTAGCGACAACCAAAATAATGGAAAGCAAATCCGGTGTGAAACCTGGCCAAGGAGCATCGTATATGGTCAAAATAGAACCATCGATGAACGTATCTATTTCATACGATTCTTGTGCAGGAATGTAAATATCATCGCCTCTTCGTTCCAATTTAATTCCTAGTCGGCGAAAAACATTCGGTATGATTCCAAGGTTATCCCAACTTACATCTTTAATCGTAACTTCCGATTTTGTCATGGCAGCTAAACCAATGAAACTTCCGATTTCAATCATATCAGGTAAAATGCGATGGAAACAACCACCTAATTTCTTAACACCTTTGATGATCAGCATGTTTGAACCAATTCCAGAGATATTTGCGCCCATAGCATTCAACATCTTACACAATTGCTGAATGTATGGTTCACAAGCCGCATTGTAAAAAGTTGTTTCACCTTCC
>JBEEIV010000103.1:0-2673 GCA_041169645.1 Bacteroidota bacterium | reverse complement strand
GTAGGAACCTTGAATGAATTTGCAACGAGACCAACATCAGAAGGAGGATTGGATATAGCTCCTTTCGTTTCAATGATTGGCTATCAATTCGAAGGACAATACGTTGGAACAGAAAATTTCTCGGCATTGGTTGAAGGAATTGTGAATGTTTCTGGTCTAGAGCAGGGCAAATTCTTACCATCATTTACCTTAATGAACGGATTTCGTTTTGGAAAAAGTGGCTGGGAATTCGCTTTTGGACCACGTTTGAGTATCAAACATACTTCTGAAGGATTTTTTGACACCGATAAACTTTACAGTCAGAGTGGAAAATACTTTTCAGAAAGCGATTGGTTGAAATATGCGGCAAATAATAATAATGTTGCCCTCAGTGAAAACTATGTTTTTGAAGAAAATTTAGACATGCGAGGGAGTGCAAAACTGAGCACGAGTTTTGTCATTGGCTTCGGAAGAACATTCCGAGCAGGATCCTTAAATGTTCCTGTGAACATATTCTATACCTCTCAAAAAGGCGGCGGTTTCGCTGGGGTGAATGTTGGATTCAATGTGCAAAAAAGCAAACAACCCATCAACAAGCCCACACCGAAAAAAACATACTATTAATGAAAGGGGCTTCGGCCCCTTTTTTTATGCCTCTTTTTACGGTTTTCGGTATGTTATTGCTTATTTTTGTTAAGCGCACAAATTCAAATTTTCTTACATGATCGAATTATCTCGTGAAATTCATTTTTGGCAAACATGGTGGTTTTGGGTGCTCACAACCATCATCCTTTTTTTTGCCATTTTTATTTTTGTTCGCAGCAGAATTGAACGCTCCCGAAGAAATCAAGTTAGACTTGAAGTAAAAATCGCCGAACGAACCAGAGAAATTCGTTTGCAAAAGACGAAAATTGAGGAACAAAATCGCCTCATTGAAGAAGAAAAAAACAAGGTGCTTCAGCAACAGTCCTTGCTGCAAAAAGAAAAGGACAAGACGGAACAATGGCTGAACAATACCCTCCCTTCCGAGGTGGTAATTGAATTAAAACGATCTGGTAAAGTGAAAGCACAAGGATTCCAGCAAGTGTCGGTCATGTTCACAGATGTTGTTGGTTTTACGCGCATTTCTGATACCATGCAACCAAGTCGAATTGTCTCGAAACTCGATATTCTTTTTCAAAAATTTGACGAAATTATCCAGGCTAATAACTTGGAGAAAATTAAAACCATTGGGGATGCCTATATGTGTGCCGGAGGTGTTCCAATTGAAAATTCTACCAATCCCATTGATGCCTGTACAGCAGCTCTTCAAATACAAGCATTTATGGACAAATTGAAGTATGAGGCCATTGCTGACCACGAAGATTTTTGGGAGATTCGCTTGGGAATTAATACAGGTCCCGTCATTGCTGGAATCATTGGAAACATACGGTTGGCGTATGATATTTGGGGGTCTACGGTGAATTTAGCCCAACGGATGGAAATGCTTGGAGAACCAGGGAAAGTGACGATCACAGGACATACTTTTCAGTACATCGAACCCTATTTTGAATGCGAGTACAAAGGCAAAGCCCTGACAAAATCCCGCGCAAAAGTGGATACCTACGTGGTTAATCGGATTAAACCTGAACTTTCAGTGAATGGGGAAGGACTTCTGCCTAATACGCGATTTGAAGAAATTAAAAAATTACACCACTACAGTTCGATTAAATACTATAAAACAGAACACCATGTTTTATCCATCCTAGAAAAGAATTTGTCGGATAAGTTATACTACCACTCCTTGAAACACACAAAAGATGTTGTGAAATCTGTGGAGCGAATAGCATTATTAGAGGGAGTAACAGACGAAGGTCTATTTCTACTTAAAACAGCCGCAATTTTGCATGATGCCGGTTTCATTGAACGCTATGACAACAATGAGGAAATTGGCGCAAGAATGGCAACGGAAATTCTTCCTAAATACGGTTATACAGACCAACACGTGAAAACCATTGTTGAGTTGATACACGCAACCGAGTTACCACACAAACCAATTAATAAACTTCAGGAAATCATTTGCGATGCCGATTTAGATTACTTAGGTACCGACGACTTCGAAGAAATAGCCGATCGATTAAGGAAAGAACTAACAGAAATGGGGAAAATTGAATCACGCAAACAATGGGATGAAATTCAAGTGAAATTCTTAAAACAACATCAGTACTTTTCTCAGACTGCCATCCAAATGAGGCAAGAGAAAAAACAAGCGAATTTACAAGTAGTCATTGACCGATTAGCAGCGAATGATTACGAAGAGAACAACCTATAAGTTTCGAACACCCTTGGTTTTAGGCTTGTCTTTCTTCTGAGTACCTAGTGCATAAGAATAAGAAATCAGCATTACGCTGCGATTAACCGGATTTGCCTTATTGATGCGTTGGTCGTACAACCAGCCAATTTCAATCCCATGGGGACCCTGAATTTCTAATGCCAGCCCAGCATAATATCGAATGCGCGTAAACTGTTTTCCTTGTGCTCCACTCGCTGGATTATAAAAGAATTCACAACTGGCTTTAGGTGAGAAAATACTGTTGTTTATATCAAGGGAGTAACTCGGTTTGAAACGAAACGCTTGATCGAATTCAGGTTCATAGGTCCCGATGATTCGATTAAAGGAATACTGGTACCTTACCCTGAATCCAAATGAATGTC
>JBEEIV010000102.1:0-3532 GCA_041169645.1 Bacteroidota bacterium | reverse complement strand
TTGAGAGAACGAGTGCTCCCAGCACGAAAAGTCCAAGTATTTTTTTCATAGTTTTTAAGTTGATTGACTCAAAAATAGCATAATTTTTAGTTAAAAAAAAACGGCACCCGAAGATGCCGTTTTCAACCAAACGATATGCACTAGTCTTGTAACACCTCTTCGCTTGTAGCGGGTGTTCCAAGAGCATTTTTGATTTTTTCTTCTAGTTCTTCAGCCAATGCTGGGTTATCCATTAAGATGGATTTAATGGAATCACGTCCTTGACCAAGTTTGGTTTCGCCATAGGAGAACCATGATCCACTTTTTTTCAAGATGTTCAAGTCTACCCCTAAATCAATAATTTCACCAATTTTCGAAATGCCTTCACCGTACATGATGTCGAATTCGGCTTTTCTAAACGGTGGAGCTACTTTGTTTTTTACCACTTTTACTTTCACGCGATTCCCGATGATTTCTTCTCCTTCTTTTAGTTGTGCTGCTCGACGAATATCAATGCGCACAGAAGAATAGAATTTTAAGGCATTTCCACCAGTTGTCGTTTCTGGATTACCGAACATCACACCAATTTTATCGCGTAGCTGGTTGATGAAAATACAGCAACAACCTGCTTTATTGATCGATCCCGTTAATTTACGAAGTGCTTTGGACATTAATCGTGCTTGAAGTCCCATCTGTGAATCTCCCATTTCTCCTTCAATCTCCGCTTTTGGCGTCAATGCAGCTACAGAGTCAATAATGATGAGGTCAATGGCGCCAGATCGAATTAAATTGTCAGCAATTTCCAATGCTTGTTCACCATTGTCTGGTTGTGAAATCAATAAGTTTGCGACATCCACACCCAATTTTTGTGCGTAAAATTGATCAAATGCATGTTCTGCATCAATGAAAGCTGCAATTCCTCCCTGCTTTTGTACTTCCGCAATTGCATGAATCGCTAATGTTGTTTTTCCAGACGATTCTGGACCGTAGATTTCTACAACGCGACCTTTTGGATACCCATTAATTCCTAAGGCCAAATCTAAGGTGATGGACCCGGTAGGAATCACTTCGACTTTTTCTACGGGTGAATCGCCAAGTTTCATGACGGATCCTTTTCCAAAGGTTTTGTCTAATTTCTCCATGGTTAATTGGAGCGCTTTTAATTTTTCTAGGTTTTGTTCTTTAGACTTTGACATATCGTTTGTTGTTTATGAGTTGGTTGACTCGGTGATTAATTTCTACAAATGTAAAGGGGTATGTTCGTAAACTATTTACGAACTAAATCAAGCTGCATAAATAGCCAAAACTTCTTGGGCGTGATTCTTTGTGTTTGGTTTGTCAATCACAGAAATCAAGGTCCCTGCTTCATCAAAAAGGAAGGTCGTTCTGTGAATTCCGTCATAGGTTTTTCCCATGAATTTCTTTTCTCCCCAAACGCCAAATAATTCCAACAAGATTCTTTCCGTATCCGCAAGCAATGGAAATGGAAGTTGGAACTTATCGCTAAATTTTTTGTGTGATCCGACAGTGTCTGCGCTCACACCTAATACCGCAATGTTCTGTTCCAATAGTGCTGAATAGTCATCGCGTAAGCTACACGCCTGTGCTGTGCAGCCAGGTGTATTGTCCTTGGGATAAAAGTAAATAACCAAGCGTTT
This sequence comes from Bacteroidota bacterium, assembly GCA_041169645.1. Taxonomy (GTDB): domain Bacteria; phylum Bacteroidota; class Bacteroidia; order Flavobacteriales_D; family Crocinitomicaceae; genus UBA952. The sequence continues at coordinate 1,895 of JBEEIV010000102.1, read as the reverse complement.
TCCATGAAAACTGTTTGCTGATATTTCTGCGCCATTTTGGTCTAGTCCGCTAAAATCCGGAAGTTTCGACCCGATACTCAATTTATTCATCATGCTTAAATATTAATCGTTAAAAAGATTAAAAACTAATCAAAAGTAAAAACTATTCTCGAATAACAAAACATAATTGAAAAAAATGTTTTGAAAAAGATTAATTTTTAATCAAACGATATAAAAAGATAAACCAAGTGATGATGGTAAGGGAGCCTCCAATGGGCGTTAATGCAACGATTATTCCTTTCGGTAGCTGCCAGACATTTAAAGCAATCAATGCATATATGGAAAGGCAAAAAAGCAACATACCAATGGTCATAGCAGCCAATAATCGATTCATTGGGAAATTAAATCGATCCGTGTTTAACGCAAGAACAAAGATCCCCATGGAAAGAAATCCTTGGTAGCGCACCGCTACTTCGAACGAATTGAATAATTCAGGTTCGAGTATTTTTTTTAGTGCATGTGCACCCATTGCACCTAAAAGAATGGACAGCATAATGAAGAGTCCGGATAGAAGTACGTATTGTTTTTGCATGTCACGAAGGTCAGAAAAATTCTACTTATATCAAATATGTATCTTTGTAAAATGAATCGACTGAAAATCTTTACTTTTTTGGGTGTGGTGCTTTTTGGTTTGACTCAATGTCAAGATGATCAATCGCCTAAAAACACGTTTGATTACGTGCAATTTCAACGCGTTGATTTGGCGAAATTCGATATTCCTGGCACCATCATGATTCCTGATGCTACTGCAGGAATTGGTGCTTCCTTCCAACCAGAAGTGGAGTATGATGAAGGTGGATACAAATGGACGATTTCTGTCGGACGTAATTTTCAATTGTTCATTGAAGATTACGGGGATAATTTATACCGCTTTGAGGAATTTAAAAAAGACTTGTTCAGGGATAACAAAAAAACAAACTATTTTGAATTTCAGATGTTGAAAGAGGAGAAAGATATTCTCGTTTACAGTCGAAAGGAGAAATCAGATTTCATCAAGGATAAAAAAGTAACGTATCACATTTATGCAGTGAAAAAAATCAATGGCATTTATTATGAGTTCCGAAATGGAGAACAAGGAGACTCGAAAAAAGTCATCGATTTTATGTATCACTCAATTCAATCATTTCATTAACCTTTTATGGAACTTTCACGTGAAAATGTCTTAACAACGCTCGGTAAAATCATTGAACCGGATTTGAAGAATGATTTGGTAAGCTTAAACCTCATTGAAGAAATGGAGATTTCTGAAGGGGGGATCAACCTAACTGTTCAAATTTCTAATCCCGCACTACATGCCCGAAAGCGCATGCAGGAAGCCATCGAATTTAATTTAAAACGTGTATTTGGCGAAGCGATTCAGTTATCTTGCGTAATCAAAGGAATGAGTACCGAAAACCGCAATGCCCGAAGAAAAATCCTTCCGGATGTCAAATACATTGTGGCTGTCGCTTCTGGAAAAGGTGGAGTAGGTAAATCGACCATCACTGCTAATTTGGCCGGCGGACTTCAAAAACAAGGGTATAAAGTCGGAATTGTGGATGCGGACATTCATGGTCCTTCCATGCCAACGATGTTTGATTTAGTCGGTGAGCGCCCAAAAATGGTAGATGTTGATGGCAAAGGACTGATTCAACCGGTGGATGCAAATGGAATCGGAGTACTTTCGATTGGATTCTTCACAGATCAAGACAATGCCGTAGTGTGGCGCGGACCAATGGCCTCTAAAGCATTGACCCAGTTATTTACGGATGCTCATTGGGGAGAATTAGACTTTTTACTCGTCGACCTGCCTCCAGGTACCGGAGACATTCATTTATCCTTGGTTCAAACGGTTCCATTAGATGGTGTTGTCATTG
>JBEEIV010000101.1:0-5948 GCA_041169645.1 Bacteroidota bacterium | reverse complement strand
CGGTTCAACGGTTTTCAAGACCGCCGCAATCGACCACTCTGCCAACTCTCCGGGGCAAAAGTAAGTAAACTTTCAAAATTGACAAGCGTTCGAGTGAAAAAAAGCTGAAAATATTTTCGATTGTTTACCTTTGTTAGATGAAATTAACACAAGCTCCACTCGACGAATTAAATGCCATGAATAAGGATACCCTGATGGAAAAACTTGGTATTCAATACGTTGAAATTGGTGACGATTATGTCGTAGCATCGATGCCCGTTGATCATCGTACCAAACAACCCATGGGACTTTTACATGGTGGAGCGAGTGCAGCACTCGTGGAAACAGTTGGATCCCTCGGATCTGTTCTGTTGATTAATCACGAAACCCATTACGCAGTCGGACTAGAAGTGAGCGCGAATCATGTGGGTGGAATTCAATCCGGCGAGGTTTTAGCCACTGCTAAGCTGGTTCACGGCGGAAAATCTACGCATTTATGGTCCATCGAAGTGCGTGAAAAGGACACCAATCGTTTGATTTGTATAGGAAAACATACCGTGATGGTATTAGAAAAAAAATAAGATGAAGATTCATCGTAGTGCAACCTTGTCCGCAAAACATGATGCGGAAATCAATGCATTGTGGAATACTGAATATCCACAAAAATTAACAGATCGTTTTGCACTTTTACTCGTGGATACCAAACTGGTCATTCACTTTTACGTTTTGAATCAACAAGATGAAATCATCGCTTGGTCCGTGTTGTTCGAAAAGGATAATGACCTGCGTTTTTCCATCATCGTTTCCAGCAACTATAAACAAAAGGGACTGGGCACTGCCCTGCTGACGGAAATGAAAAAGGAGGGAAGAGCATTTTCAGGATGGGTAATTGATCACAATCATGACCTTAAAGCAAATGGAAGTAACTACCTCTCCCCGCTTTCATTTTATGTGAAAAATGGCTTCACCATCGATCAATCCATGCGATTAGATAACGAAATAATCAAGGCTGTATTGGTTCGTACGAATCACTAAGCTCACACTCTGTACTCGGTTTATCAATCCCTCCTCTCACCTATTTGTTGCCTCCACATCGCATAATACAATCCTTTTTCGCCAAGTAATTCATCGTGTTTTCCAGTCTCAACAATCACCCCTTTTTCCAAAACGAATATCTTGTCCGCATGCATAATGGTCGACAAACGGTGTGCGATGAGCACCGTGATGTGCTCTTTGTGACTTCCAATGGAACGAATCGTGTTTGAAATCGCTTCTTCAGTGATGGAATCCAAGGCGGAGGTCGCTTCGTCGAATACCAACAAACGTGGATTGCGAATCAATGCGCGAGCAATAGATAAGCGTTGTTTTTCTCCTCCAGATAATTTCATTCCTCCTTCTCCTATTACGGTATCAATTCCTTTTTCACTACGGGCAATTAGTCCTTCACAGGATGCCTGATTCAAAGCGAAATCCAATTGTTCCTGCGTCGCATCTGGCTTGGTGAACAAGAGATTCTCTTTGATCGTTCCCGCAAATAACTGGGTGTCTTGTGTGACAAATCCTAATTGTTGCTGTAATTCGTCACGATCAATTCTGGTGGACTCAATATCGTTGTAGTAGATTTTACCGTTCGGGGTAGAATAGAGTCCTACCAATAATTTCACCAAGGTACTTTTACCAGAACCACTTGGACCAACAAACGCCACGGTTTCTCCTTTATGCACTTCAAAATTGATGTTACTTAACGCATCATAACTCGCTGATTTATGTCGAAATGTCAAGTCTTTAAATGCCAATTTCTTAATGGCATTCAATGCAACCGGATTCTCCGGTTTTTCCTCAATCGGTGTATTGATGATGTTTTCGAAATTGTTCAAGGACGCTTCTGCTTCACGATAGGCAATAATCACGTTTCCAACTTCTTGTAAGGGACCAAAAATGAAGAATGAATAGAATTGCAAAGTCATGATTTGTCCAAGTGACAAAGAGCCGTGAAATAATAAGTACATTAAAATGAACATGATGGACTGACGCAATAAATTCACGGTCGTTCCTTGAATAAAGCTAATACTTCGAACTTGGCGAACTTTTTTCAATTCTAACTGAAGGATTTTTCGTGTGCGGTCATTCAATCTATTCGTTTCTTGCTGTGTCAAACCTAAACTTTTGATCAGCTCAATATTCCGCAAGCTTTCCGTGGTACTTCCCGCCAGTTGCTTCGTTTCGCTCATGATAGTCATCTGTACTTTCTTGATGCGTTTTGACAAGAAGCTAATGAAGATACTTAATCCAGCTGCAGAAAGTAAGTACAAAAGAATCAATCCCGGCTGCACGGTAAATGCGTAGATCATCACAAAAACTAATCCCACGATGGAAACAAATAGGATATTGATGAAACTCATGATGAATCGTTCAGCATCCGTTCGCACTTTTTGAAGGATGTTCAAGGTTTCACCACTGCGTTGATCCTCGAATTCATTGTAAGCGATTTGCAAGGTATGTTTTAGTCCGTCAGTATAGATATCTGCGCCCAACTTTTGAATGATTAAGTTGATGCTATAATCTTGAAAGGCTTTTGCGGTTCGACTCACCATGGCAACTCCAATCGCCGCTGCAATCAACCACCCCACTCCGCTGATAAACTGAGACTCTGTGAAGTCCTTTGGATGCGTTGCGAAACGATCGAGAATTTTCCCAAAGATATATGGATCTAACAAGGAAAATACTTGGTTGATGCTAGCTAAAATCAAGGCCAGAAAAACAAGTGCTTTGTAACGTCCAAGGTAGGTAAAAAGTATTTTCATGGGGTTTGTCAGTTTGAAGGGGCAAAAGTACAAAACTATTCCCGTTCCTATCCTTTAAACAGAATCTCACATCCGAAAATGTGTATATTTGTTAGAAACAGTAACCACGGATGCTTCTTTATCGTTTTCCCAATCAACCAATTACTTCTAAAAATGGAAGCTTTAAAGAAGTTCAAGAATCTAATTTAAAAGGATTTATCATTACTGACTTTAAGCAAAAATCTAAATATGTTTTTGAAGACTCGATGGACAATTTTACGTTCCATCAAGTGCATCAATCGCCTTTTATCATTTCCAAAGAAGCATACATCGAGCAAGCCAATAAAATAGTTGCTTTGCTGAAGGAGTCCACCTTAAATAAACTGGTGTATTCACGGATCAAATCAGAACACATGCCTATTTCTGGCTTAGACTTATTTAATCGCTTGGAACGCAACTATCCCAATGCTTTTGTGTACTATTTCAAGGATCCGATCTTGGGTGAATGGATTGGCGCTAGTCCTGAAGTGCTTTTGAAAGGAACAGGTCAATCATTTGAAAGCATGTCTCTCGCTGGTACTAAGAAGGCTGAGGATAAAACACCTTGGGGAAACAAGGAATTGGAAGAGCAGGATTTCGTGAGTCAATTTATTCGAGAAACCTTAACAAAACATGGTGTTTCGGATTGGTATTCCGCCGGACCAAAAACAGTTATTGCCGGTCCACTTGCGCATTTACGGACTGATTTTCAATGGAAGTCAACGGGGACTCAAGCCTGGGAAATTGCGCAGGACCTCCATCCCACTCCAGCTGTCAGCGGTACACCTCGAGAAAATGCTTTGGATTGGATTCAATTAGAAGAAAAACACGGGCGTCAATTATACGCTGGTATCATTGGAGACTTGGGCGAACATCACATGAACCTATATGTAAACCTGCGTTGTGCACAAATTCAAGGTAATCAAATTTACCTCTATGTTGGCGGCGGATTCACAGCTGATTCGATTCCGGAGAAAGAATGGGAAGAAACCGAAAATAAAAGTCGTACGCTGCTCAACCTCCTTTAAATTTTGGTATTTTTGCGGGATGATTTCCAGCTCAAAAATCATGGTGCAATTGATTGTCGATCAGCTTCTGGCTTACGACATTCGAAAGGTAGTCGTTTCTCCCGGATCGAGAAATGCACCTTTTTCCATAGCCTTTGATGAGCATCCTGAGATAGAAACGTTTGTTGTTCACGATGAGCGTTCCGCAGGATTCATTGCACTTGGAATGGCACAAGAATTAGGAGAAACCATTGCTTTGTGTTGTACTTCCGGAAGTGCTTGTCTGAATTATTATCCCGCAGTTTCAGAAGCTTTTTACCGTTCCATTCCTTTACTGGTATTGACAGCTGATCGTCCTGCTGCGTGGATTAATCACGGAGATGGTCAAACCATAGTCCAACGTGATGTGTACAAGAATCACATTCTTGGTAGCCTAGAAATGGACGAAGATTTATTCGAACAAAAAAGCATCGTGCAACACCAAGAGGATGTAGCAAAATTACTTACCATTACGAAGTCTAATTGGAAAGGACCGGTGCATTTGAATGTTGGCTTAAATGAACCCTTGTATCATACCATCGAAAAAACAAGTGATTACCGTAAAATCCTTCCGATTAATCAAACTGCAAAACGACTGAATCCAGTTGAAATGGATACCATTATTCAAGAGATCAATCACTCAAAAGTATTGATTTTGTGTGGGCAAATGACGCAAGATTTAAAGGTTCAGCATGAATTAATCAAACTAGCCTCCTTCCCAAATATTGTCGTTTTAGTTGAGAATACTTCCAACCTTCAACACGAACGTTTTATTCATTGCATCGATCGCACGTTGAATGGTTTCGATCAGAAAAATGTTGCGTTTCAACCAGAAATACTTATCACAATTGGTGGCGCAGTGGTTTCCAAGCGCATTAAAGCATATTTGCGCTCAGCTGGCGTAAAAAAACACTATAAAATTGGAGCGGAGTTCCCGGAAATGGATACTTATCGTTGTTTGAGTGAGGCAATTGCTCTGAATCCATCTGATTTCTTTGAACAAATTAATGAACATGAATTAACCGCAAACACCCATAATTTTAATGGGAAATGGAAAGCGGTTGACATCGTGGCAAAAGATCGATCCTTGGATTATGTATCTGAGTTTCCAAATTTAACAGACCATCAAGTATTCCAAAACATACAAGATTATTTGCCTGAAGACAGCATTCTGCACCTAGCAAATAGTTCCGTTGTGCGCTATGCGCAATTGTTCGACCCACTTCCTGGTGTGCGTTACGAGTCCAACCGTGGAACAAGTGGAATCGATGGCTCTACAAGTACAGCCTTAGGAGCGGCATTGGTGAATCCACGAAAACAACATGTTTTAATTAGTGGAGACATTTCATTTCTTTATGACAGCAATGCTTTGTGGTATGAGCCCTTTCCACCAAATTTCAAAATAATTGTCATACAAAATTATGGTGGAGGCATTTTCCAAATTATTGCAGGACCCGCCGATTCAAAGCAACGTGAGCGTTATTTTGAAGCAAAACAACTGAAGAGTCCAGCCGCAATTGCACAAGCATTTGGACTCGAAACAAAAACACTTTCATCCTTGGAAGAACTCACAGAATATTTACCTTTGTTCCTTGATCCAAGTTGCAAAGTTCAGCTATTGGAAATCCAAACGGACGACCAAAATAATGCTGCCGACTTGGATCGATATTTTGAATTTTTAAGAAGCTAATTTAACATGGATCAATTTCTCGCATCATTTGAAATTCTCGGAACCGTTCAAGGCTGGACTTACCTACTCATTTTAACACTGCTAGAGATTGTCCTTGGAATTGATAACATCATTTTCATTTCGATTGTTACGGATCCTCTTTCAAAAGAAAAACAACGCAAGGCACGTTTACTCGGATTGAGTCTCGCATTGATCATTCGTATCCTCATGTTAAGTGTCATCTCATGGGTGATGACCTTGGATCAACATCCATTGTTCACAGTAATGGGGCAATCCTTCACCGGACATAGTTTGGTTCTGCTCATCGGTGGGTTATTTCTGATTTACAAATCGGTAACAGAAATGCATTCCAGTGTCAAAGGAGCCGAAGAAGAACACAAATCAAAGGAAAAAAGCACCTTGCGTGGAGTG
>JBEEIV010000100.1:0-3872 GCA_041169645.1 Bacteroidota bacterium | reverse complement strand
AATCGATGAAATGGGCGAGCGCTGAAAAAATGATGTTCGTTGTAGGTGCCACACGCGCAGAAGACATTGCTGAAGTAAGAAAATTGGCGCCTGACTATTTCTTTCTCGTACCAGGTGTTGGAGCGCAAGGAGGTAGTTTAGAGGAAGTAGTGAAATATGGAGCAAACCATGAATGTGGATTACTTGTCAACTCTTCTAGAGGAATCATTTATGCGTCAAATGGAATGGATTTTGCCGTTTCGGCCAAAAAAGAAGCGCTGAAAATACAAAGCCAAATGGCCATGCATGTTCAGCGCTGGAATCTTTAATATTAGCGGATTATTTAGCTGCTAAATCAGAATTTTCGGTTTGTTGAACGCTACCGTAAGCATCACAACTTGCTGTGCGACCGGCTCCACATGAAGCTAAAACAACTGCTACTACCGCAACACAGATCATTAAGGTTAATTTCGTTTTCATCGTTATTTGTTTTGTTGTTTGTGACCTTTTTAACGCGGTACATGTTATAAAGTTACAATTTTTTGAAAAAACAAGAGTTATATCCGTAAAAGTTTCGTTTTTTAGCCCCGTGAAAGCTATCCTTTTTTCTTTGTATTTCCTTATTTTTTTGCCCATTTCAATCTTTGGTCAAAAAAGAATTGTTTTTTATACAACGGAGGCAAGTGGTTTCCCGAAACCTGTGAGTAAAATTCTTCAAGAACAAACTTCAAATAATGTGTCGAAATCGATTCAATTGGCACAAAACAAATGTTTGGAAGCGGGATTTTATTTGAACGATTTCAGCATTACCTCAAGTTCGTCTCGGTGCGATTCAGTGCTTGTTCATTTAGGTCAGCAATTCGCTGGAATCAACCTTGAGATGGAAGGGCTAACAAGTAGTCAATTGGCATTTATTTCTCCTTCTTATCGAGCATTGCAGAGTGAAACTCACAAAATGAGTCCTAATCAGTATGTGGCATTCATGCAGCGAATACTTGCCTATTTTGTCGATCATGGATATCCATTTTGTAGGGTCTATCTCAGTCAAATCGACTTTGATTCCACTATTTTACGGGCTAAATTGTGCATTGAGAAAGGCCCACATTTCGCTTGGAAAGAAATTCATATGAAAAATGATTTTTCGATTTCCATGAATGTTATTCAAAATCTCATTGGAATTCATGTCGATGATGTGTATAAAGAGTCTGATTTCGTAGCCATCGAGGAGCGAATAGTCCAAACTGGAATTTTTACAGTAAAGAAAAAAAGCGAAGTATTGTTCACCGAAAATGGTGCTGAGTTATTTTTATATTTGGAACGATTGAAGGCAAGTTCAGTCCAAGGAATTGTTGGATTTCAACCGAATCCAACAACCAACCAAGTTACTTTTACAGGAGATGTACAGATGCGTTTAATCAATGCTGTTAAGCAGAATGAGACCTTTCAATTTGCGTGGAAAAGCATTCAGCCTGGAACACAATCGATGCAAAGTTCACTTTCGATTCCGTTTCTTTTTAAATCACCTTTTGGAATCTTTGGTGAATTTCAATTGTTCAAGCGAGATTCTAGTTATTTAGATGTAAAATCGACCTTAGGCGTACAATACCAATTTCAAAACGGTTGGCAATTACGTGCGAATTATCATTTTCTTAATTCATCCGTTCTTTCCGGATTGAATGTGAATCCGATGTTTTCGAAATTAGAGAGCATCCGAATGAATAATTATGGAATCATGCTGAGTAAGCGAAAATTGGATTATATCCCGAATCCAAGTAAAGGTTTTTCGCTACTCGTTGAAGGTCAGTTGGGAGAACGAAAGGTACAAGGTCAGACAGAACCGGTATGGAAAACGCATTTTGTCTTGGATCATTATTATCCGCTTGCTCCTCGTTTTACACTATTTAGTCAATGGCAATTTGATTCATACCATGCCTCGAACATATACGAAAACGAATTATTCCGTTTCGGAGGATCCAATACCCTGAGGGGGTTCGATGAAGAGAGTATATTCGCCACAACAAAAGCGCTCCTTACCTTAGAATGCCGCTTTTTATTGGATCGAAATTCAGCGGTTTTTGCTTTTTTCAATCAAGCGTATTACGAAAACACAGCCTTGACATATCAAAAAGATCATCCGTATGGATTTGGTTTTGGCATTTCAACCGGAACAAACCTTGGGATTTTTCGCTTAGCATATGCCTTGGGAACCCAGCAAAATAATCCCATTCAATTCAATGCTGGAAAAATTCACCTGGGATACATTTCTTATTTTTAACACATGAAACTTATTTTTGCCAGTCACAATGCACATAAAGCGCTTGAAATTCAAAGTATTTTACCTTCTGGGATTGAATTGAAAACGTTAGCGGATTTAAACTACCACGAAGAAATACCGGAAAATGAACAAACGATTGAGGCCAATTCTCAATTTAAAGCGCATTTCGTTTATCAGAAATTTGGTGAGAATTGTTTTGCGGATGATACGGGTCTTGAAGTATTCGCATTAGGTGGTCGACCTGGAGTACATTCTGCTCGCTACGCGGGTGAACACCGTGATTCCGATGATAATATGAATAAATTAATGCAGGAATTGGAGGAAATGACCGATAGTTCTGCTCAATTTAAAACGGTAATCACGCTTTATTGGGAAGGAAAAGAATACCAATTCGAGGGAATCGTGACAGGGAAAATTGCCAGAGTAAAAACTGGTTCAGAAGGATTTGGATACGACCCCATTTTTATCCCAGATGGCGAACAGCGTAGTTTTGCTGAAATGAGTATGTCTGAAAAAAATACGTACAGCCATCGCGCAAGGGCAATCGAAAAATTAGTTAGGTTTCTTAATACACATCCAAATCGCTAATGATGATTGCTACGTTTTGAACATCACCATTGATTGGGGGAGTTATTTTGGTGATTTTCACGCGGAGTTGGTGAATGCCTCTAAGTTCTTTTCGAATGCGTAAATTGATTCGCTCACCGACGTGTTCAATCAGTTTAGAACGAATAGCCATCTCTTCTTTGACAATTTGATTCAGTGCGACATAATCAACGGTCTGTTCCAGTTCATCTGTTTCTGCGGCAGATTGAAAATCTGTCAAAAGAGCAATGTCCACGGTGTAATGTCCTCCGATAAGCGCTTCTTCTTGAAGGCATCCATGGTGTGCGTACAAGCGAATTCCATTAACCTCAATGACTTGCTTCATTTCTGAGTTCTTGAATTTTCGTTAAACCTGATTCTAGTCTTGCTAACACTTCTTCTTTACCTAAGAAAGCGGAAATATCAAACATGCCAGGGCCTGCGCCTACACCAGTAACACATAAACGGTAGGGTAATAGTACTGCTCCGATTCCCACTTGTTTTGCTTCCAAGAACAATTTAAAGGCTTTTTCAATTTCTTCCGAGTTAAATGGTGTGATCGTTGCGACAATTGAAAGCCATTCTTGCATGTAAGTACTCGTCTCATCTTTCCACTTTTTCAAAATGGTGTCTTTGTCAAAGGTGGTTGGGCGACCAAAAAGGTACGCTCCTTCGCTTAAAATGTCCTGTGCAAAGGTTGCACGTTCTTTCATTAAGCCACAGATTTCGGCCAAACGATTAAGTGGCATTTCAGTTCCATTCGCTATCAGTTGTTCGGCAATTGCTTCATTGCTCAATGACCTTAAATATTGCTGTTGAAACCACTTGGTTTTTTCGGGGTCGAACTTCGCACCCGCTTTTGAAACTCGTTCCAGCGAAAATGCTTCTGACAATTCATCTAAGGTAAAAATCTCCTGTGTTGTTCCAGGATTCCAACCAAGTAATGCGAGCATATTGATAAAAGCACCGGGAAGGTATCCTTTTTCTCGGTACCCAGAGTATAATTCGCCTTCAGCGGTTGTCCAATTCGTTG
>JBEEIV010000099.1:0-6567 GCA_041169645.1 Bacteroidota bacterium | reverse complement strand
ACTCTTGTTAGGAATATATCCCTTGTCCTTGATTTTCATGTGGGTATCTTTCATTTCTTTGTTGTTTAGTAAAGACTTCATATTGCTTAGTAGCAGTATTTTTGGCTTTGCGATATTATTAAAATGGTGGTTACAAGGCCGTTGCCTCTCGCAATTAAAGGAAAAGAGCTTTATTCGCTTCTTACCGCTGTGGGATATATTCTACGCGCTTTTAATGCCCATTTTATTTTACATTTCAGAACGACAAAAGTATTATAGATGGTAGACAACGGACATTTATCGGATAAAGCCAAACACGACTTAGTGTTGGTGGAAGCAGCCCGCAAAGGAAATCAAGCTGCGTATGCCGATTTAATGGAGCGCTATAGAGATTCCATTTATTTCATGATGTTGAAAATGGTGAAAAACTCAGACGATGCGGATGATCTCACTATCGAAGCATTCGGTAAAGCGTTTAGTAGATTGGATCAATATTCACCAAGTTTTGCTTTCAGTACCTGGTTGTTTAAGATTGCTTCGAATAATTGCATCGATTTTATTCGTAAGAAGCGCATTGAGGTAACGTCCATCGACAAAGGCATGATGACGGATGACGGAGATCGCTTGCGCATCGACGCACGTTCTACCGGACTGAATCCCGAAGAAACAATCATTCACGGTCAGCGCATCATTCACATGCGACTTTTGGTGAGTAAACTTAAACCAAAATACAGAGAGTTAGTGGAAAAACGCTACTTCGATGAAATGAGTTACGAAGAAATCGCTGAGGACATGAAGCTCCCATTGGGTACAGTAAAAGCACAACTTTTTCGTGCAAGAGATTTTCTAGCTGCCATGATGGATAAAACAAAAGACACCATTTAACAAAGTGGAAATTATCCAAAAATACTTCCCGGAATTAAGCGCTGAGCAAACGAAACAATTTGCACAATTAGAACAACTCTACACACTTTGGAACACACAAATCAATGTGATCTCAAGGAAAGATACGGAGAACTTCTATACCCACCACGCGCTACATTCGCTGGGAATTGCAAAAATATGTTCCTTTAAACCAGGAAGTTCTGTTCTCGATGTTGGTACAGGCGGTGGATTCCCGGGAATTCCATTAGCAATCCTGTTTCCTGAAACCCAATTTGTTTTGGTTGATTCCATCGGAAAAAAAATCAAGGTGGTGAAGGAAGTTGCACAAGCACTCGGATTAAAAAACATCCAAGCACACCATTGTCGTGCAGAAGAAATAAAAGGTGAATTCGACTTTATCGTTAGTCGTGCCGTCACGCAAATGCCTGTGTTTTTAACATGGGTACAAGGTAAAATGAAGAAAAAATCTGAACACGACTTAGTGAATGGGATATTGTACCTGAAAGGTGGAGATTTAAGTGAAGAAATGAAACCAGTAAAACACTTACACCGTGAATTTCTTTTGTCTCAAATTTTTGAAGAGCCTTTTTTCGAAACGAAGAAGGTAATCTACGTCAAATTACGATAAACAAGGAGGAAACTCCAAGGTAAAAAGCGGGATTGGGACAGAAAACAATTGTTCAGTTTCTAAATTCTGAAAGGTATAAAATCCACTCATTCGGCCGATTGGCATCCAGAATTCACAGCCACTTACATATTCAAATAAAGCCCCCGGTTCAATCAGCGGCTGTTCTCCAACAACCCCAGGTCCATCTACGTGCTGAATGCCATAAATCAACTGTTCAACCATCCAATGACGGTGCAATAATTGAATGGGTTCATTTCCCTTATTTTCGATTTGAATGCGGTAATTGTAAAAATATTGATTCTCCTCCGGATTAGATAAATCGGAACGATACCATGTCTGTACATGAATTTTTACACTCGAAATGATTTTGTTTTTCATCAATCTTGTTACAACCTAAAGGTAGGTATTTCGTTACACAAATGAAAGGGAAAACTTATTTTTGAATCAAACAATTTGCATACGCCTTAACAGCTCTTCGTTCCCCAAATGAATCGACCAATTCATGTGTGGTTGCTTTGATGGAAACGGCGTCTAAATCAACGTGTAACAAATCTGCGATGATTTGACACATTTCAGGAATATGCGGATTTAATTTGGGACTTTCAAGGATTACTGTCGAATCTACATTAACCACCTTGTATCCTTTTTGACTTACTAACTTCACTACTTCAGCAAGTAATATTTTTGAATCGATGCCTTTGTATTGAGGATCTTTATCAGAAAAATGATATCCAATGTCGCGCAGATTTGCTGCACCCAATAAGGCATCGCAAATCGCATGTATCAACACATCAGCATCGGAATGACCAACAGCTCCTAAATCCGATTCAATTTTTTTGCCTCCAATGAATAATTCATAACCCTCTGCCAAGCGATGAACATCAACTCCAAATCCTGTTCGTATGTGCATTGCTATAAACCTGTTGAAATAGAACCACCGGTGCGACCTAAATTTAGGCGCAAGGTAAAGCGCAACGTATTTGCGAGTGGACTTTGTCTTCCACTAATGGAGGCCAAGTAAGAAAAATCGATGGAAAACATGTTGTATTTCAAGCTTGCACCAAAATTTAAAAACTGTCGATTTCCTTTGTTTTTATTTTCGTAGAAAATTCCAGTTCTCAATGCCAATACATCGTTGTACCACCATTCAGCTCCAGCAGCAATGTTAATTTCAGCTAATTCCTCTTTCAGTTTTGTTCCTTTCACCACTTCGTAGGTGCCATCGGCGTTTTGGATGTAATCACCATTCGCATCTTTCGCAACAACACCAGGAGCATCATAAAAAGATTGCATGATGCTATTGATGATACCAACATCACCATTCATCCCGGAAAGCATGGTATAGTCACCATCGATGTTAGCATAAAACGCAGGAGTTGGAACGAGTAATCGCTGAAGGTCCACAGCAAAGGTCACTTTATTATAGTCATCAAAAGCTGCTTCAAATGAATTACCAATCTTTAAATTCATTGGGATAAAATCGCGTTTCGACAATTCCGAATATGCCACCTTATTTCCTAAATTATTGATGGTCGTAGCGAAGGAATAAATTCCATCTGTTTTTCCAATTTTTGCATTTTCATTTCGGTAAGTAATGGAGAAATCAGCTGCTCCCACTACACCTGCTTTGGTATTAACTCCTCCAACGGTGAGTCCTCCAGTTAAATTCGAATATGCAAACTTTCCATTGATTCCAATGCTGAGTCGTTTGGCCAGACGAAAGGCATATGCTCCTGTCAACTCAAACTCACTTGGTTTGTCTTCCCTGAGTACATTTCCACTCACGTCTGTAAAGGTGATTTCACCCAGACTAAAATAACGCAAGGAACCACCAATGGTATGGACCTTATTAATCTTATAATATCCTGCAAGGTAAGACAAGCTAATGTCATTCGTTAATTGTCGAAGCCAAGGCGTATAGGACAAACTCAATTCGGATTTATCTTCGGCAAAACTGAGCATGGATGTATTCCAGTAAACCGAAGTAGAAGAACCATTTAAAGCAGTTCCTGCATCGCCCATTCCTCCAGCGCGAGAATCTGGGGTAATCGCCATAAAAGGCAAAGCAGTTGTGATGGTATTCAGCTGTAGGTCATTGTCTGTCACTCCGGAACCACCACCATTGGGTTGAGCAAAAGCTTGAATTGAAATGAGACAAACGGAAAAAACGAGTACAACCTGCTTCATAAATTATAGGGCTAAATGGACGGTAAATATACGAAAAAGTAGGTTTTTTATTGTTGGCTTATTTCAAAATAACCAATTTCTCGGTTTTTTCTGCTGTTTGACCATCCATATTCTTCATTTTCAATCGATAAACATATACCCCTTTAGCTAATTGATCTCCAAAATCATCCTTTCCATCCCACTCAATGCCCTCAGCACGAAACCCTTGGGTAGGAACAAGTTGTTGAATTGTTTTGACCAATTTGCCGGAGATGGTGTAAATTTGAATTTGAACCTCTAATTGATTACACGATTGATTGTGTTCAAACAGAAATGAGGTCCTGCTAGTAAATGGATTTGGATAATTGTACACATGTGCTAATTCCGGCTCAGACTTTTCTTGAACCACAAAATCAATTTTCGTTGAATTCGAATTATTATTTACATCCCATACCTTAAGTTCAACGGTGTGTTTACCATTGGCTAAGCTTTGAAATTGATACCGAACTTGTCCATTTTGATAATCGTCTAAACCTGCAGAATAAAAGTCATTTAAAACGATTGGACTGCTCGTCTCACCATCCAATATGGCCACAATATCGTGACCAATTCCGTTACCAACAGTGTTAATTCCATTTTCATCAAAAACTTTTGCAAAAAGCACGGGATTCCCATCCGTGATACTTCCAGGGATAAAGAGGTCATCATTCATGTAAAGTTGAATGTCTGGACCTTGAACATCATTTAGTCCATTCGCATCAATTCCCCCAATGATTAAAGACGTATCAAATCCTTGGGCATCCGTACTTGAGCTATTTCCATAATAACTGATTTTACCAAAACCATAATTTAAGGAGATGTCCTTTGGTACAATAAAATCAAAATCAAAATAACCGTTTACAATACTCGCTTTTCCACGGTAAATTTTATTTCGTTGTTGTTTGAAAGTAACCACTGAAGGTGGGTCTTGTCCCAGTGTCTGTTGCGATTTAAATTTATCATAAATGGTTGGCGTTAGAATGCCATTCCAAGCAGATAAAACGTTGCCATTCCAATCTTCTAAATGTCCTTTTATACGCACTTTTGTCAATGCCTTGATGGTGTCCATTTGACTTAATGGGTTCAAACCGTTAATGCTATCTGTTACTACGCGATAGCGCGGTAAAGCGATTGTTAAAGCAGGATCTCCAATGAGTGTGAAACTTCGTTTATTTCCACTGGACCCAGAATTATTCTTCGTCAATTTAGCGATTTCACCAAAAGACTTTGGTTTCCCCGTTGCATCACGTGTAAATACTTGTTCGTAGAACGCATCACCCGTTATTTCATTCACGGTAATATAAACGGCACGAGTGGTAGTCATTAACGCTATGGATGAACCCGTTGGATTCAAGAATGCCCATTCACCTGCAGAAACGCGCTCTGGATCATCATATCGAGTGAATTCACAGGTAGCAGAAACAAATAAATTTAATGCGTTGATATTTGTCCATGATTGAATTTGCGGTATACTCACAATGCGCTCCTCTGCCAGTCCTTTTTCTCCACCATGTCCGACATAGTTTATCAATAAAATTCCACGTTGAACCCTATCAGTGATGGCATCTTCCAAAGCTGGATATCGAATTCCACCGGTAGAAATAACCATGGGAAAAGCATCCATGTACAACTTTTCTCCATTCATTTCCCGATGATGGGTCGTGACATAATTATATTGAGGCTCAGTGTTGTTTAAGATGAATTGATTTCCAGGGTCATTGTCTGCAATTTGAACATATTTCAAGCGCCAATCTCCAAACGTTGAATTCAAATCAGCTCCTTCCAGGCAACAAGAGGCATTTGTTGGGTAAAGCGTTGATCCATTCTTTAAATAATGTTCTACTTTATCTACTTGTTGTTTCGCCTGAACATTGTCGCTAACAATAAACCGACCGATGCCAATATCCAATAAATCTGTATTTGAGAAGGACTCCGAATCTCCTAACAATCCATAGAAATCATCAGATACCAGGGCACTAATATGGTCTTCACTCATGAGCGCCTGATAGGTTGGAATGAAATTGTTATTGTTATCCATTCTGTTTTTCGGATCATAAGTGCCATCACCAAAAAGCAATAAATACTTTGGCATAGTAGCTGGGTCCGATTGAAGCGCACGATCATAGAACATTTTGGCAAACATGCGAATGGCTCCTGCGTCCTGCATTCCTGAGCTAAATTCATTATACACTTGCATCACATTGACAACATGCACAGTTAATCCTTCAGCCCGATGAAGATCCGCAAGCCTATTTGCTTGCGACAAGAAGTCCGGGTGTGATACGATTAAATAGTCTGCTTGTGGAAGTGCATGTAAATTTTGCACCGTAATAGGTCCAACTTTATCGGGCGTAAAAAATGCAGATCCATTGGATGCGACAAATTCTTTAAAGTCACCCATCGATTTAAAAGAACTGACTGATCCTGCAGTCGAAATGGAAACTTTTTTTGGTGCATGTCGATCGGATAAATCCCAAATAAATCCATTACTTGGTAGGGAGCTGATTTCGTATTTAACTAATTGATTGGCGTCCGTATTTCTCACTCTAAAACCAAGTTGTGTTCCATAGAAAACAAGTTTCCGCTTCGTTTGAAGGGTGATCCTATCTAAGTAAGTAAGTGTCGTTGGATCTTGTCTTGTGACGGTTAATTTTAATGGAATGGTGCTCGGTGGATTCTGCATGGAAAAAGTATAATCTCCCCTAGAAAAATCAGAAGAGTTTATAGGTAAAATATGTGTGTAAATTGTTTGTCCATTAATACCGGCTTTTATGGTATTAGACAAGTTATTGTTAGGACAATTAGAAGCAATTTCCAAGCGAATGCCTAGCGATAACGTATCCAAATTGGGGATAGAAAAATTAAAAGTG
>JBEEIV010000098.1:0-2606 GCA_041169645.1 Bacteroidota bacterium | reverse complement strand
CCTTCAATTTTTTATTGAGAAAAGTATTGGTTCGATTGATTTGGAAGCGGCATACCAATTCCTTCAATTTAGAAACGTTTATCTTTTTGACCAGTCATTGGGCACTTGGCGAAATGATACTTGGGCAAGTCAAGGATTTGGGCAACGTTTGATCGCATCTGCATCTTGGACAAAAAAAGGTTTTTTGATTCGCCCAGCATACCGCTGGACACATTTTACAGAGGGACTTAATTTTCAGCCGCAACACGATGCAAGTTTGCACGTTCAATGGAGGGGTGGTGTGTTTAAAGCGAAAAAACTGCGGATGCTTTTTGCTGCGGATGCGCGGTATGCGGGTTCGTTCCAACAGCGTGAATTCATCCCTCAAATGGGTGTTTTTGACATGCTACAGACGACTAACCTTTCCCAAAACGGCTTCGCAAATCTTTCATTTACGACGGCATTAGAGGTCGAAACCTTTCGTTTTTTCGTCTGTGTAGATAATTTAAGTTCCTATTGGACCAGTTCCCAAACGGCTTTTATACCGAACTACGTTTTTCCAACGATGCAAATCAAAATTGGATTAACGTGGGATTTCTGGAACTAACAGCACAAAATGTATCGACAAAAAAAAGCGCTGAATGCGCTTTTTTTATATTTTCTAAACAAGTGATTATTTCATGTTCATTACCTCGGCCATTTTTGCGCCGATTTGTGCTGGAGAATCAACAACATGAATGCCACATTCGCGCATGATGCGTTTTTTTGCTTCAGCGGTATCGTCGCTTCCACCAACAATTGCGCCAGCATGACCCATGGTTCTTCCTTTCGGAGCAGTTTCACCTGCGATGAATCCAACCACTGGTTTTGTACCATTTTCTTTGATCCATTTTGCCGCAATGGCTTCAAGGTTTCCACCAATTTCACCAATCATGACAATCCCTTCCGTTTCAGGGTCATTCATCAAAAGTTCTACTGCTTCTCGTGTAGTTGTCCCGATGATTGGGTCACCACCAATTCCAATTGCTGTGGTAATTCCCATTCCTGCTTTCGCAACTTGGTCAGCTGCTTCATATGTAAGGGTACCAGATTTGGAAACGATTCCGATTTTACCTTCTTTAAAAACAAATCCTGGCATGATTCCAACCTTTGCTTGTCCTGCGGTGATCACACCTGGACAATTTGGTCCGATCAATCTTGTTTCAAAACCTTTGATGTATTCTTTTGCTTTCACCATATCATTTACCGGAATTCCTTCCGTGATGCAAACGATGACTTTAATTCCTGCTTCGGCTGCTTCCATAATGGCATCCGCAGCGAATGCAGGCGGAACAAAAATAATGGAAGTATCCGCTTTTGTGCTTGAAACGGCATCAGCTACTGTATTAAATACTGGTCGGTCTAAATGGGTGCTTCCACCTTTTCCTGGTGTCACTCCACCAACAACATTAGTACCGAATTCAATCATCTGACTTGCGTGGAAGGTACCTTCACTACCGGTAAATCCTTGAACGATGACTCTGGAATTTTTGTTTACTAAAACACTCATATGATTACTTCTATTTTTGCGTGGTCAAAATTAAACAATGTGGCGATAATGACAAGGAAAACAGCATTTATTTCACATCATTCACACTCAATTCGAAATACAGCGCTGCATTTTCAGGAACTTTATCCTTTCCCCCAGCACCATATCCCAATTGAGGGGGAACAATCATGCGTAATTTTACACCATTTTTCTGTCCAAGTAGGGCTTCTTTCCATCCTTCAATAACGCCACGAAGGGGTAAATAAATCGTTTCTTTTTGTTCGTCAAATTTTTGACCGGATAACAAAGAGCCAGTGTATGTGACGCCAATGCTGTCTGTTAAAAGAATGGTTCTTCCTGTTCCTTGAGTCAGAACTTCCATATAAAGACCAGTTTCAGATTTTTTCATTCCAACCAATTTCTTTTTGGAAATGAAGTTTTCAATTTTTTGATCAAATTGATGCAATTGTTCATCGGAATAACCACATGCCGTTAAACAGACAAAACAGATAAAAGAAAATGGAAAAAGGAATCTCATTTGGATTGGGAAAGAAATCAAATTTTAGTAAGCTGAGCTAAGAAATGCGCATCTAAATCGTAGACTCTTTTACATTGAAATCCAGCAAGAGCAGCGGTTTCATGTAACGTATCATAATCCACATACAACCAAGGGAATTCAGGGCCACTTATTTTTTTGTAGTGCATTTGAAATTTAAAGTTGCCGTAATATTCTGAATTCAAGTCCATCCAATAGGAACCATCTTCGTCCTCATACAGGTATTTCACATCGGAAGAATCACAAATGATTTGTCCACCTTTGTTTAATTTCTCTCCTGCATTTTTAAGAAAATGCAACAAATTAGATTTTTTCTGTGCAATACCAATTCCGTTCATCAGTAGCAAGATTGTATCAAATTTGGCAGGAGGATTATAGGATTCAAAGTCGATTAATTTTGAAGGAATTCCTTGGCTCTTCATGTATTCCACAGCACCTTCAGAGGTATCAATGGCAAAAACGGTATGACCTCGTTTAATCAATTCTTTTGCATGTACACCGGCACCAGCACCTGCGTCCAACACTTGACCTTCGCAGAGTTTA
>JBEEIV010000097.1:0-7332 GCA_041169645.1 Bacteroidota bacterium | reverse complement strand
AGGAACATCACCTACCAATTCTCCATCCATGTAATAACGAATTCGTCCCGTATCAGTCACATGTCCAATTTCCTCCGCATGCAAATCCCATTTATCAAAAATGCGTTTTACCACAGACTCTTTTCCTTTTTGAACAACCACTAACATGCGTTCTTGCGATTCAGAAAGTAGAATTTCATAAGGCAACATATTATCTTGACGGGTAGGAACTTTATCCAAATAAATTTCCATCCCAACATTTCCAGCCGCACTCATCTCACAGGTCGAACAGGTAATTCCTGCTGCACCCATATCCTGCATCCCAACAATTGCATCTGTTTCGGATAATTCCATGGTGGCTTCCAATAATAATTTCTCCATGAATGGATCACCAACTTGCACCGATGGTAAATCTGATGCCGAATCTTCTGTGATGTCTTTAGATGCAAACGCTGCTCCAGCGATTCCATCTTTTCCAGTTGCAGAACCAACAATGAAAACAGGATTTCCTGGTCCCTTGGCAGTTGCTGAAATAATTTTCTTCGTGTCAATGATTCCAGCAGAAAACGCATTCACTAATGGGTTTGTATTGTATGATTCATCAAAAAATACCTCCCCACCAACAATTGGAATACCAAAAGCATTTCCATAATCACCAATTCCTTTCACCACGCCTTTCACTAACCATTTGGTACGCGCTTCTTCTATGCTACCGAATCGAAGTGAGTTTAATTGAGCGATTGGACGAGCACCCATAGTGAAAATATCGCGGTTAATTCCACCAACACCAGTTGCAGCACCTTGATATGGCTCTAATGCACTTGGGTGATTGTGTGATTCGATTTTAAAAACACACCCTAAACCGTCACCGATATCCACCAATCCAGCATTCTCTTCCCCTGCTTTTACCAACATGTGTGGACCATCTTTTGGCAATGTTTTCAACCACAGGATTGAGTTTTTGTAAGAACAGTGTTCGCTCCACATAACGGAATAAACAGCTGTTTCTGTAAAATTCGGTGTTCGACCGAGGATTCCTTTGATCATTTCAAACTCATCCGCACGCAGTCCTAAATCAATTGCTTGTTCAAGCGTAGCTTCTTTTTGCAGGGTACTTTCCATTCTTTGAATTTTCTGAGACAAAAGTACATATTTAAATAGGAACTGAGTTCAGATATTTGAGTGTTTACCAACGATTTTTTAACATTTTTTCAAGTTTCAAACACCATTGAAATGATCTCAGGGATAAAACCTGAAAAATCCATAACCGCTGTCCAAAATGCTCAGAAAACTTCAAGAATTTCCAACTTGTAACTTTCCCGAAAAAACGTAAATTTGTAACCTAAAAACGAATCATATGAATTACGACATCATTGTTGTGGGAAGCGGCCCAGGAGGATATGTAACTGCTATTCGCGCATCTCAATTAGGACTAAAAACGGCTATTGTAGAGCGTGAATCACTCGGCGGAATCTGCCTGAATTGGGGATGTATCCCAACAAAAGCACTTTTGAAATCAGCCAATGTTTTTGAATACCTTTCTCACGCCAGTGAGTATGGAATCACCGTGAAAGAGGCTAGTGCAGATTTTGATGCAATGATCAAAAGAAGCCGCGACGTAGCTAGCGGAATGAGCAATGGCATTCAGTTTTTAATGAAAAAGAACAAAATTGATGTCCTGAAAGGAAATGGTGTAATCAAAGCAGGGAAAGTAGTTTCTGTAACGGACGAGTCTGGAACGACTACCGATTATACTGCGAATAAAGGATTAATCATTGCGACTGGCGCACGTTCACGTGTCCTTCCAAATTTACCACAAGATGGTGAAAAAATCATCGGTTACCGTCAGGCGATGACCCTTCCAAAGCAACCGAAAAAACTCGTAGTTGTTGGTTCTGGGGCAATTGGTATCGAATTCGCTTATTTTTATAATGCTATTGGAACAGAAGTCACGGTAGTAGAATACCTTCCGAACATCGTTCCAGTTGAAGATGAAGAAGTTTCAAAACAATTAGAGAAATCATTCAAAAAAGCAGGTGTAAACATTTTAACGAATGCTTCAGTGGAATCTGTTGACACATCTGGAAAAGGTTGTGTGGTAACGATAAAAACAGCAAAAGGCGAAGAGAAAATCGAATGCGACGTCGTTCTTTCCGCAGTTGGAATCCAAGCAAACATTGAAAACATAGGCCTAGAAGAAGTTGGAATTGTTGTCGATAAGGGTCGAATTCTTGTGAATGAATACTACCAAACAAACATCCCAGGATATTATGCCATTGGAGATGTGGTTCCTGGTCCCGCATTAGCTCACGTAGCTTCGGCCGAAGGAATTATTTGCGTAGAGAAAATTGCTGGACACCACCCTGAGCCTTTAAATTACGGAAACATCCCAGGATGTACGTATTGCTCACCAGAAATTGCTTCTGTTGGAATGACTGAAAAAGAAGCAAAAGAAGCTGGATACGAAATAAAAGTCGGTAAATTCCCATTCTCTGCCTCAGGTAAAGCGAGTGCTGCCGGAGCAAAAGATGGATTTGTTAAATTGATTTTTGATGCGAAATACGGCGAATTACTCGGTGGTCACATGATTGGTGCGAATGTAACCGAAATGGTTGCTGAATTAGTGGCTGTTCGCAAATTAGAAACAACAGGAGAAGAGTTAATCAAAACGGTTCACCCTCACCCTACTATGTCAGAAGCAATCATGGAAGCAGCAGCTGCTGCATACGGCGAAGTGATTCACTTATAAAAAAAACAAAACAAACCTTTTGAAAAGAACGCATGAACTTGCGTTCTTTTTTTTTGTTTCATCATCTATTAATGAGGTTGTTGAAACAACCATTCGTATATAAATTGGGTAAAGGAAAATGATATCGACACAACTTGGCTAATCACAAACCAATGAAACGGCTTCCTTTCCTTATTTTTCAGCATAAAAACCAACATCAATACACCGAGCAGAAACCAACCTGAAGCATCAGCTAATAAGAAAATTGGGACTGCTAATAAAAAGAATAATCCTAAAAACCACGGTTTACGCGAGTTGTTATGAAGCATGTCGCGATACATCATAAACCATGCTGTACCGATGAGTAAAATTGAAGAAATAAAAGTACCAATCACACTCGTTTCGAAAACAGCTTCTTGCATCTCAATCGTGCGCGCAATTAAATCAGAAAATCGAAAAGAAAGAAATAGTGTATTTAATAATACCCCAGCACCAAGTAGCCAAACAAAAGGCATCGCTTTGACTTCCGTTCGATAGTTCCACATTAAAATGACCCATAAAAACAATTGCAACGGAACGAATAGAAGGGACGGCGCCATCCAAAAGACATCCGTGAATCCATTCCAAAACATAAACAACAATACGACAGCTATGCTGCGTTGCACCCAAATGCGTTCGAATTGGAGTTTATTTTCCAAGGGCCTCATAAATGAAATCAAACGTGGATAAGATCAGTGGTTCACCATCCACTACCGCAATATCATGTTCAAAATGCGCACTTGGCAAACCATCCGCGGTAACAATCGTCCATTTATCATCTAAGGTCATGACTTTTTCAGTTCCCATGTTTATCATTGGTTCAATAGCAATTGTCAACCCATTCTGTATTTTCTTTCCTCTGCCACGTCTACCGTAATTTGGAACCTGCGGTTCTTCGTGCAATTCTTTTCCTAGTCCATGTCCGACCAAGTCACGTACGACTCCGTAACCATGTTTTTCGGCATGCTGTTGAATTGCCCAACCTATGTCCTCTATTCGATTTCCAACGGTTGCCTGAGCAATACCCAAATACAAACATTCTTTGGTGACTTCCAATAATTTTTTAACTTCAGGTTTTACCTCCCCCACCTCAAATGTATAGGCATGATCGCCGTAATATCCTTTGTAAACAGATCCGCAATCCACTGAAACTATGTCTCCTTCCTGAAATGGTCGATCCGTCGGTAAGCCGTGCACAACTTGTTCATTCACGGATATCAGCAATGTACTTGGACATCCATACAAACCTAGAAATCCAGGGATGGCGTTCTGTGAGCGAATGTACGCTTCGGCTAATTGATCCAGAAATTTTGGGGTAACACCGGGCTGCATATGTTTTGCCACTAATCCAAGTGTTCGACTCACAATCTGCGCTGCTTCACGCATGATTTCAATTTCTTGTGGCGTTTTATATTTGATCATTATTTTTTCCAAAAAAGACATGCGCAAAGATACGGAAACGGATTGAATCCCCCGCGAAATTCACTTAACAGCTCGCTAAAAATGCCATGGTATCAATTCCATCAGCGTAATCTGTTAAACTTGGACATTGTGCTTGTCCAAAAGGAAGGTAATTTCTACCTACGACACACTGAATCTGTGAACGATGTTGTTCGAGAAATGCCTCCAATTCTTCTTTCGTACGGTAATATTGATAATGCAACATCGCAAGTGGAGAAAAAAGCTGCTTGGACTCTTTTAGCAAAAGGAAATTATTATCTAGGAACACACTCAAATTCATCAAATGTACCGCTTTGTTATAATCGTAATTATTCCCATACTTTTTGTTATTAACGACATCCGACAAGTCGACAATTGATTCAAAAAATCGGTTTAAGTCAAATCCCTCAGGAAAGAGTAAATGCGTAACATTGCGGCAACCGCGCCCGAAATAAGTCAAACAATCCACCCCCAAAGATGTTAACTCCTCCTTAGACTCATTTCCTGTGAGTACAGCAACGGATGTTCGATGTCCACGAAACAAATGAGGGACATGAGAAAAATACTGTTCAAAATGAAGCATGCTATTATTACTCCCGGTAGCAATTACTGCTTGGTAATCCTCCAATTTGCGGTCCGAAAAACGAATATAATTCGAAAGTTCAGGCTCAAAATGAACCAATATATTGACAAGTGCCGGTAACAAGCGAGCATCCTCCGAACTTTGTTTGCAGATGACACGATGTCCCGACAACAGAACACATAAAAAATCATGAAATCCCACAAGTGGAATATTTCCGGCCATAATAATAGCCACATTTTTTTGAACAGGATTTTCAGGGTAATGCTTTGCCCAATCGGTTAAAAGGTCTTGATCTAACCAAGAAGCTATCTCGCGAAAAGCTTGCCGTATAGAGTCCTCCGTAAACCAACCATTGTAGTGAATTTCCCTTGAAATCAAGTCATTTAATTCTTCATATTCCAAAGCGTTAACTGCAGCGGTTTTCGCTGAATAAGGCTGATTTTCGCCCAATTCCTTTAAGATTGCTCCTAGAACAACAAAAGCACGAATGATTTTTGGTTTTTCCACAGTACAAAAGTACATAACTTCTCTTTTTTTACGTCATTGAACAAAACATTCCGCCAAGGGTTATTATCTTTGTACAAAATTTGATTTTATGGCAATCATCATCACAGACGAATGTATCAATTGCGGGGCTTGCGAACCGGAATGTCCAAATAACGCAATTTACGAAGGTGGAGCAGAATGGAAATATTCCGATGGAACTTCCCTCAAAGGAATGATTACGACCTTGGACGGAGCAGAAATTTCTGCAGATCACTTGTTTGAACCTGTGAACATGGATGTGTATTACATTACGCACGACAAATGCACCGAATGCGTTGGATTTCATGACGAACCTCAATGCGCAGCAGTTTGTCCAGTTGATTGTTGTGTGGATGACCCGGATTACCGAGAGTCTGAAGACGAATTATTAGCCAAAAAGAATTTCCTACACTTGTAAATGAGCAGATGAAACAGATTACCTCCCTGTATTTGGTAATCTTCTTATTTGGCTTCTTGTCATCTAGTTGGACACAGGATACCCTGCCGAAAGCATCGTATCGCATTAAAGTCATTGGTTCTAAACAGCAAAAACTTCCTGATTTAAGTACGTTTATCAGTACGTTCAAAAAGTATGGCGTCTCACTAAACATTGAACGGGAAATCAGTAATACCTATTTTTCAGAACAGCAGAACTGGGAATTCACAAGTCCTTCCAACCTTCAATTTAACCGACAGCAAAAAGAGCTGCGTGATGCGCAGTTCCCGAACGGAAATCCGAATACATTGCAGGTATTGTATGTTTTTTGTGTTCCAGGCGATACAACACGTTATTTCGCCATCCCTCACAAAACAGTTGGATTTATTGGCACTCAAAACCGATGCCTATCGAATTGGACGTTTATTCGACTTCTCGGGACTCAATTTGGACTATCCGAAAAAGAGCTAAGTTCACTCCAGGAAGGAAACGAAATTGAACCAAGAATTCAAGCGAAAATCACATCGAATGCGATACCTTTTCGCTTCTACGATGATTATGAAAACATCCTGACATCGAATGGACGCGTTGCTTTTTACTTTTGGAAAGAAGATCCTGATGGTACCTTTGATGTAAACCCAGAAAATCCCTTGAAAAATGTAACGCGACCGTTCAAGCAAAATCAATTTTATGTATACTTGGATGTAACAAATCCTTTTTTCAAACCACGGTTTCAATTCCTCGGATACCGTATTTGTTTGATTCACCTCATCGCGGTTTTCCTCTCCTTAATTTGTCAGTTCATCCTATTTCGAAAAATCAATAAACGCATGCTCGAAAGTCGTTTTTTCAAACGATTATCGTGGCGCATTGGAAAACTTGTCATCTGGGGTTTTGTCCTTATTTCGAACATGCTTGTTTTTTATGCAACAGAATTCTATTACACGAATTACCACATGAAATTTCATGAAATCTCTAGTTTTCACGGTAAAAGTCAATCCAATTTACAACACGGACTTGATGACTCCAATGAATTTCAAAAGATAGACGCATTTCTTACAAAAAGTCAAGTTTTTCGTCAAATCGACTCCAGTTGGTATGCTCAACGGGAGGACCGTGTACTCTATTTTGAGATAGACACTGCAAATAAAGCGCGGTTCATTCATTCAAAGAACACCTTGGAACTAACAACACTTCCATACAGCAAGCCTACCCAAAGTCACTTTGTAGTTTTTCGATACCTCGGTCGAAACAAAGAAATTCTAAAGGAAAAGGTATTCAACCACATGGGGGTTGATTTAACCAATAAACTAAAACTTGCTGATCCACCTAAACGCATCTTGGTTTTTGTGAATGGATACCGTCCCGTTTCAACCAACCATTCCATTTCAGACTTTCTTACGACATTTCAAGAAAAAGGAGTGGAATTTCCAAATTCAAAAAATCAACTGTACTCCATGGATCGCTTCGCGTACTGGGAGCCTTGTAATCAATTCAACCTTCAATTTCAAGAACACATTCGAGCGGATGAAGTTTGGTATGCAGATGGACACCATTCAGTCGCTACATCAAACCATCGTTCTGTGGTAAATTTTGCTGGTT
>JBEEIV010000096.1:0-4429 GCA_041169645.1 Bacteroidota bacterium | reverse complement strand
CCTTGAAGTAAGGAATGTAAATGGTTATTTTTCCACCTTTTCCGATTAAAGCGATTCCTTCTTCAAAACCATCAATCATTTTCTGATCAATATAATTGAAATCCAATGTTTGATTTCGATCACGTGACGAATCGAATTTTTTACCGTCAGAACGGAAGGTTCCAGTGTAGTGTAATGAAACCTTTGATCCTTTTACAGCTCTCGCTTTCGATCCTTTTTCTGAAATAACATATACCAATCCACTTTCCGTCATTTTGGCATTTTTATTCGCCGCCTTCACTTCATTGAACATGAATTGCTTGTACTCCGCTTCCGACATTGCTGCAATTTTAGCAAATGCTTCATTTTGCTTCTTAATCAATTCCTGCTGAGGTAAATAGACTGCATCGAACGCCTTTTGCGCATCCCAAGCATTTGCTTCATTACCAAATCGCATGATCGATATCTTACGAATACTATCCCCTTGTTGAATTTGATCGACTACATCTTGACCCATCATAACATGCCCGAAAACGGTATGCTTTCCATCCAACCAAGGTGTTTCTTTATGGGTAATAAAAAACTGACTTCCATTTGTAGCTGGACCAGAATTAGCCATTGATAAAATACCTGATTGATTGTGCTTTAAATTTGCATTAAATTCATCTCCAAATTTATAACCTGGATCTCCAGTTCCATTTCCAAGAGGACAACCACCTTGAATCATGAAATCTTTGATCACGCGATGAAAAACCAATCCGTCATAATACGGCTTATCAATGACCACATTACCTACTTTTAAATTTCCTTCGGCCAATCCAACAAAATTGGCAACCGTCATCGGTGTAATCTTGTATTCCAATTCACACACAATCTTACCTTTCGATGTGTATATGAAGGCATAAATGCCATCCGCAATCTCCATGTCTTGCGCAAAAGAACCAACCATACTGGATAAAAATATGGCCAAACTTAATCCTAATCGTTTCATGTTATTTTTCAATTTCTAATAATTCAACTTCAAACACTAAAGGCATGTAAGGTTTGATAACTGGCGACGGCGAACTTGGTCCATACGCCAATTCTTGAGGAATGTAAAACTTGTACTTCGCTCCGACTTTCATCAACTGAACGCCTTCTGTCCATCCTTTAATCACTTGATCTAATCCAAAAGAAATGGGCTCACCACGATCTACCGAACTATCAAACACTTCACCTTCTGGTGTTGTACCGTGGTAATGCACTTTCACGGTTGAAGTTGCTGTTGGCTGAGCGCCTTTTCCCTCTTTCAGAACTTCGTATTGCAATCCGCTAGACGTCACTTTCACTCCTTTTCTTTTTGCATTTTCCTTCAAGAAAGCTTCTCCTACCGCTTTATATGCTAGTGCGTTTTTTTCTTCCTCCGCCTGTGCCAACTGTTGCTTCTGCTGAAAATAACCATTCAACATTTGATTACCTGGATCGGCACACATAGGGGCTTGACGCGTCATCGCATCTTGTAGACCTTTCAAAAGCATTTCGATGTTTGCTTCACTAAAATCTTTCATCACACTGGAACCAATATTCATTCCAACTAAGTAACTTACAGAATCTATCTTTGTTAACTGTGCGTTTGCACTTCCACCAAAAATCAAAAGGGCAATCGCCAACGTTTTTTTCATCATCTTTTTTTTTATTTTTAATTACGGGTATCAATTCCCCAAAGCATTTTATTCCGGATGGTATCCAAGAAATTATTGTCTTCAAATTTAACAACATTAATCATAAATTCCGCCTTCGTCACCACAACTTCTTCCCCCTGTTTGATTTGTTTTGAGACTCCGTCTAAACTCAACAGGTAACTTCGATCACGACCCTCAACACTCAATGAAATCGGCATGTGATCAGGAACTACAACCGGCCGCACATTTAAGTTGTGTGGAGCAATAGGCGTAAGTATATGTACTTGGCATCCAGGAGTTATAATAGGTCCTCCGCAACTTAAACTATAAGCAGTTGATCCCGTTGGTGTGGCAACTATTAATCCATCTGCCCAATAGGAGTTCAAGAACTTCTTATCCAAATAGGCATGAACGGTCACCATGGAGGAGGTATCTTTTTTCTGCAATGTAAGTTCATTCAATGCAAAATTTTCTTCTCCGAATAGATCACCAACAGTGGAAACACGCAACAAGGATCTGCGCTGAAATTCAAATTGTTTCAATCGCACTTGTGTCAACTTATCGTAAATATGGTCTTTCGAAATGTTTGATAAAAATCCTAGTCTACCCGTATTAATACCCATGATTGGCACCCCTGAGTCCCGAATATAGGATACGGACTTTAGGAAAGTTCCATCCCCACCTAAGCTTATCAACAAATCTATTCCTGTATGAAAATCTTTGTGATTGTTGAAGGTTTGATAACTCGAAGAAATTCCTGCCTTAGCAACGAGTTGTTCCTTTAAATCCTCCTCTAAAAGCGCACTCCATCCGAAGTCACTGATGTGTTTGAGTACTTCGACAAAAAATGCACTCGTTTGTTTATTGATTTTTCGACCGTAAATCGCTACTCTCATGCTTACAATTTTAGGTATTGCATCAAGGTATCATACCTCCATTGCATGTCCTCATCTCCTTGTCCATCCTGAAAAGAAGCTTTGACATGGTAATCGTAGCGCTCGAAAGTACGCATGATACTGGTCAAGTCAAGGGTATTTATTTTTAGCGTAACGTCGATTTTGGTCGAATCTTGATGTGAACTCATAAAAACACTTAGAATGCGAGCGTTATTACTTTCCACAATCTGTGAAATTTGAGCTAAGGAATAATCATTGGCATTCATTTCAAGCACAAGAATCCCGCCATGTTCTTTGATGCTTCCAGTATTTGCAAGCAAGGTCATTACGTGATAGACAGAACAGCACCCAAGGTAGTTTTCCTGGTGATCCAAGATGGGAATCACGCTTAACTTAAATTCTGCCATTTTGGCAATAACGTCATACATGTGCGCTTGATCGTAGACAAAAGGACGAGGTAAATGTTGAAACAACTGATCCAAATTTTCGTCAAGGTTGAGGTGATCTAAGATATCTGATTCCGAAACAACTCCTACGAAATTGCCATTTTTAAGAACTGGCAGGTGTGAAACTTTGAATTCCTCCATCCAATTTAAGGCCTTATCTCCTGAATCTGTATGGATTAGAGGAGGTATTTCATCTGTTATTAAATCTATTGCTCTCATACGCGTCACCAAAGTAGTAAAATCCTTTCAGAGTTCTTACTTTTGTGTGTCAAAATTTGTGCCATGACAAGACTAAGTGTAAACATTAACAAAATTGCCACGTTGCGGAATGCCCGTGGTGGACAAATTCCAAATGTGGTACAATTTGCCATAGACTGTGAGCGTTTTGGTGCGCAAGGAATAACGGTTCATCCCAGACCAGATGAACGTCACATTACCACGAAGGACACGTACGAAATTGCGAAAGTCGTTAAAACGGAATTTAATATTGAAGGATTTCCTGACCAGCGCTACTTAAATCTTATTTCTGATATTCAACCCACCCAAGCCACTTTGGTACCAGATGGTCCAGATGTGCTTACCTCCAATGCAGGATGGAACACTGAAAAGCACCACGACTTTCTCAAAGAAACACTTCAAGGAATCAAGCAATTGGGCGTAAGGACCTCCTTGTTTATCGAACCAAATTTGAAATGGATTGAATTGGCACGGAGCGCTGGAGCAGACCGCATTGAATTGTACACCGGTCCTTATGCTGAAGCATTTCCAAGCGACCCAAAGAAGGCCATTGAATCTTATGTGGACGCCGTTGCTTTTGCCACATCAATCGGCTTAGAAATTAATGCTGGACACGATTTGAATCAAGAGAACTTACGTTTTTTCAAAACAGCTGTTCAACAATTAGACGAGGTTTCTATCGGACACGCATTAATCTCAGATGCACTGTACTTAGGCATTGAAAACACCATTCAACGGTATTTACACTTGTTAAGGGATTAACTGATGTGTTTAATGGTTCGATGCGGAAATGGGAAGTTGATGTTGTATTCTCTGAACAATCGATCTATTTCAAATCGAATTTCGGATTTGTAATTATTGATATCCCAGCTCTGATCTGCCCAAAAAATCAATTCAAGTTCCAATCCATTATCTCCAAAATTTGCCAAGCGAACAATGACCGGGTGACTCTTTTTAACTTTCGGATGCGCCATTGCAGCTTGGATGAGAAGACGCTTAATTAACTCCGTGTCAGCTCCAAAATCAACCATTACATTGATTGTGAATCTGGTCAATTCTGAACCATGGCTCCAATTCTCAATCTGCTCTTGTGTTAAGCGCGTATTCGGAATAATTAATACATTTCCTTCCCTCGTTTGAATTTGAGTAGTACGCACATTGATTTTTAAAATCTTCGCAACAATGCCCGAACTTGAAGATTTTTGATTGA
>JBEEIV010000095.1:0-12853 GCA_041169645.1 Bacteroidota bacterium | reverse complement strand
GTGCATTTCACGGATGATGGACGAATTTATCGCACTGTGTTGTTGGCTCGTTAGGAAGAACACTGTTTCAATGCCTGAAATGGCATGGTTCATGTGAGCGATGGTTTTTTCATACTCGAAATCTTTGGAGTCTCTCAGTCCTCTTACGATATGTGTTGCTCCAATTTCCTTACAGAAATCGACGGTTAACTTTTGATACGTTAAGACCTTTACAGCTGGATAATCTGCAAATAAGGATCGGATGTGTTCCACGCGACTTTCGAGCGCGAAATATCCTTGTTTTTTACTATTGATTCCCACACCAATGATGATTTCATCAAAGATCGCTAACGCCTTCAAAACGACCGCCTCGTGTCCTTTCGTAAAAGGATCGAAGGAACCTGGAAATAATCCGCTACGCTTCATCACTTAAAAAACTAAAATGTACGTTACCAAAGTTACGAGAAAACATGAAATGAGTTACCGAATCTAAATTCGTCTGTTTTCCATGTTCTACAATCAGAAGTCCTCCCGGTTTTAGTAATTTTTTGTCAAAAATGGTTTGGATCAGCTCCTCATGGAAATTCAAATGAAACGGTGGATCGGTGAAAATCAAATCGTATTGAACATTTTGTGCATTTCGGCAATAGACCACACAATCTGATTTGTATGCCTGCATGTGAGATTCGATTCCTAAGTCCTTGATATTCCCTTTTAAGTACTGAACACAACGCGGATGGCTGTCAATGGATAACACATGCTTTGCACCACGCGAAACGAATTCAAACGAGATGTTGCCGGTTCCTGCACACAAATCCAATATTTCCATATCCTCTAAGTCTACACGATTTTCAAGAACATTAAAAAGTCCCTCTTTA
The DNA here is from genome assembly GCA_041169645.1 of Bacteroidota bacterium. GTDB lineage: Bacteria > Bacteroidota > Bacteroidia > Flavobacteriales_D > Crocinitomicaceae > UBA952. The sequence continues at coordinate 11,996 of JBEEIV010000095.1, read as the reverse complement.
GCAAAGTCCGTCGTTGGACGAGACGGGAAATTCGGTGGCGTAGCAAAACGCTTGCCTTTTAAGAAACCACGGATGATGCGCACAAAATAGATTTTTGGTAAGCTGCTTGAGAAAAATAATGCGTGTCAAATTCATTGAAATCCTTGAATTGTTTCCAAAGTGTTTCAAATTCATCCTGATTAAATTGGGATGAAAGGACATACGCATGAAGGGAATTCACTTTAGGTAAATTCATTTTTTGATGATTGGAAAGTATAAAGTACAAGACATCTGTAGTTGCTTGGTATTCCGTCGGAAGACAAAGTTGAAGTTGACCATTTCGTTTGACCGATAACACAAATACGTGATCAAAAAGTAACAAATAGGTGCTTTCTAGACTGCTTTCTGAAAATTGCTTATTTAATAAAAAGGAGATGTGACTATGCACTGTTTTTTGAAACAACGTAACTTCTGCGAGTTCGATAATCCATGCTGGGACGGCATAGATTACTACGAGTTGTAAGGTATGAATTTTCTCAAATTGCAGGGTCATGCCCGGTGCGATTTTTCCAAAATTCAACTGGTAGTAGGTACCTAATTCGCTTTCTTCAAAAAGGCTCATTGGAATCAAGGTGAAACTTGCATCAAACCAATTGATGTGTTGAATCACAGCATCTGAAAGTTGTTGTCGAATTCGTTCCTTTAATTCTTCAATGGAAAATGGTTTGCTTGGATCGTAAGGTATCCATGTGGAATGAAATTCACCCGGGACATCCTCAGAAATAATCTGAAGTGCATCCGCTTGAAAATCTAAGTACCTTTTCTTTTGCATGTGCATGTTCCTTTGTTCGCTGTTTGAAATGCAGCATATGTCTTTTCCAAAAACAAATGAGCATCTTCACGCTTTACAAAGCTACAATATTTAACTTTATACCCGCGTCATACTTGGGAAAAATCCCCTTGGGCGTTAAACCAGACCATGAACCAACGAAGAGCGACGTATTTACAAACTGTTCAAGCACATTTTCAATATGATTTTACACCTAATCAATTGGAGGCTTTGCATACGTTTTTTGATTTTTTTACCCAAGAACATGGTCGAAAAGTATGGCAGCTTTCGGGTTTTGCAGGTACTGGAAAATCAAGTTTGGTTTCCGCTTTGGTTAAGACCTTAAAGCAAGAAAAAATTGGATTTAAGTTACTCGCTCCAACGGGTAGGGCGGCAAAAGTACTTGCCAATTTCTCAGGATTTCCAGCGAGTACCATTCACAAGCAAATTTATTTCTCCGGAAATGAGCTGACCAATTCCAAAATCACCCCAGCGAAAAACCTGCATAAAAACACCTTGTTTTTTGTAGATGAGTCATCCATGATCAGTAATGAATCGGAGTATGAAGGACCAAATGTCCTGATGGATTTAATGAACTATGTTTTTCAAGGTGTGAACTGTCATTTGATATTCATTGGGGATTTGGGTCAGTTGCCTCCAGTGGGACAGGAAGAATCCATTGCCTTGAATAAGGAGGTTTTTGAGTCCCTTTTTCCTTCTGTTTTGGTTTTTTCCAGTCAACTGACCGAGGTGGTTCGGGTAAAAGAACATTCGGCCATTTTGACCAATGCAACCTTTATTCGAGCGAAAGAAGATTACGAGTTGCCTTTCATAAGTCAGATCGATGAAACAAGCACCTTTCGATGTGAAGGAAATGAGTTTCAAGAATGGATTGAATCGTCGTATGATCAGGTAGGAGTGGAGGAGACCATCGTTTTGACCTTGTCTAATAAACGCGCAAATCAATGGAATCAAGAAATTCGAAAACGCTTGTTTTACCGAGAGGATGTATTGGAAAAAGGCGATTTACTGATGATTGTCAAGAATAATTATTTTTGGTTAGATCCAAGTTCGACGATGGGTTTTATTGCGAATGGTGAGTTAGCACGAGTAGAACGGGTTCGAAAGGTAGAACTTCAATATGGATTTGAATTTGTACATGTGGACCTTAGTTTTGTAGATTATCCTGAGCTTCCAAGTGTTGAAGTACTTGTTCATACGAGCAGTTTGATGGAAGAGGCACCAAGCATGAAGCGCGATAAACTAAGTCAGCTTTTTTATGCCATCGAAAAGGATTTTATGGATGAAAAAGCGAAAAACAAACGCTATCAAAAAATCCTTAAATCACCGTATTTTAATGCCTTGCAAATCAAATATGCACATGCCGTTACCGTGCATAAAGCGCAGGGTGGACAATGGAAACACGTATACATCGATTATGGGTTTATTCCCGAGGAAATGAAAACAAAAAGTTACTTACGCTGGCTATACACGTCCGTTACAAGGGCAACAGAGAAGTTAACTTTTCTGAATTTTCCGAAAGATGCGTTTCGACAATTAGTCGATTGATACATTTCCCCAAAATTTCAATGCTTTGCGTTGATGTTGGTTCAGTGTTTCCAATCGATGAACGGTATGAGTCAAGTAAAAGTATCGGTTTACTTCTGGTAGTGTTTTCTCCAAGATGCGTCCATTGCGGTGAATCATCACGGACTTCATTCCAGCATCGTGATAATTTAACCAAGCATCTAGATTCCCTTGTAAACGCATTCCGTTCACACCAATAATCTCGTCATTGACGGAAAGTCCACCAAGGTCCGCCGGAGAACCCGGGTAGATAGCTGTGATGAGAAAATCAGCTCCTTTCGATTGAACTTTCATACCTAATTTTGCTTCAGCATAACTATTTGAAGGTGATTGAATGATTTCCAATCCAAAAAAGGAACATGCTTCCACTAAAATCGATTCATAAGGTTCGGTTCCGAATACAAATCGTTCAAAAAAGTCTTGAAATGAAACCCCACTCACATTTTCTAATGTTTGTTGGTAATCTTTCCACGTATAACCGATTCCTTTCACCGCAAAATCAAAATACAGACGTTTCATGACTTCTTGAATGCCGTATTTATGGTTTGTTGCCGCACGAATTTTCATATCCGTAACGAAGGCTAATAAACATCCTTCCGTGTAAATGGAAACTTTGCGTCCAGGTGCACCTGGAACATAGCCATCTAGCCACGTGTCGAAAGACGAATCAGCTACGGAGTAGTGAAATCTTCCGGCGTTATCCATGTGTTTCTGCAGTTGCTTAGAAAGTTCTAATAGGTATTGTTCCAGACTGAAAACGCCGCTTCTCAACAAGTATAAATCACCGAGATAAGTGGTTACACCTTCATAAACAAAACCGGAAACGGAATAATTTTCTCGTTGAAAGTCATACGGCAGCATTTCTGCCGGACGAATGCTCTTCACGTTCCAAACATGGTACAATTCATGCGAAGAAACACCGAGTAATTCCTTGTAAAGCGAACCAAATACATCGTAGTTTGGACCAAGTGTAATCACCGTACTTTCCAGGTGTTCTACTCCATGGTATGCGCTGTATGGAAGAGTCTGAATTAAAAAATGGAATTCTTTCACCGGGAATTCGCTAAAGTCTTCTATTTGAGCACGTGTAAATTTTTCAAAGTCGACCAAAACTTTGTCCCATTGGATGTATTTCTGTTGATTAAACCACACATGAAAATGATAGCCATTTACTTCGTAAGAAGCTTTTTCGAGATCAGCTGAACAGATAAAAGGACTGTCGGCTAATTGATCAAAATGAGCTACTTCCACTTGATTGTTTTCAAATGTTAAAGAAGAAGCAATCTGCCAATTTTCCGGAATGTCCAAGTTCAGTTCATAACGATGTGTTGGATCAGCATACAGAAAACAATTTACTGGATTGACATACAATTGTTGGTTGTCAAGGTACGTTGATCCTGCGTTTAGTTCACTGGCATAATAAGCATATTCAACTCGGATGAAGTGCGTATTTGCTGTTGGTATTTGCCAGGTGTCTTTCGATGATTTTTCAACACGTAATACTTTGTTTTGCGCATCAAAAACCCGAAATCCTTTGATGTTTTTTGCAAAGTTCCCTAGTTCATATCTACCTGGTCGCCAGGAAGGTAAATGTAGCGTTAGCAGGTCTTCTGTACACGGAAAGGTGGCAGAAAATTGAATGTAACGCTGTTGGGCATTCAAACAGGAAATGCGGTATTGAACGACAGAAGACATTACGCGTATAATTCGTGTTGCAATTGTGTTATTTTATCGTCGGACAAGTATTCATCAAAGGTCATCATTTTGTCGATAATCCCATTCGGTGTGATTTCAACGATGCGATTCGCTACTGTATTGACCAACTCGTGGTCATGAGAAGTAAATAACAAGGTTCCTTGAAATTCTTTCATGGCATTGTTCAAGGCGGTAATCGATTCAAGGTCTAAGTGATTCGTCGGCTCATCCATCAATAATAAATTGGCTTTCGCTAACATCATTTTGGACAACATACAGCGTACTTTTTCTCCTCCTGATAAAACACTCGCATTTTTCATGGCTTCCTCGCCAGTAAATAACATGCGTCCCAAGAAAGTACGAAGGTATACTTCCTCGCGTTCCTCATCCGTTTGGGCGTACTGACGTAGCCAATCAATCAATGGAACTTTTGAATCAAAGTACTCGTGGTTATCGTTAGGTAAGTAGGCGGTTGTAATGGTTGTTCCATACGTAAATTCACCTGAATCGGCTTTGATATTGTTAGTGAGCACTTCAAAAAAGGCAGTTAATGCAACCGAATCTTTCGAAACAAAGGCAATTTTATCTCCTTTATTTACTGTAAGGTTGATCTCTTTGAACAGGGTTTTCCCATCTGCAGATTTTGAAAGGTGTTCGATGCTTAAGATTTGATTTCCAGCATCTCGCTCTTGATGGAATGTGATTCCAGGATAACGTCTGGATGATGGTTGTATTTCTTCTAAATCTAAATTGTCGAGCATTTTTCGACGGCTGGTTGCTTGTTTGGATTTAGAAGCATTCGCGGAGAAACGAGCAATAAAGTCCAAGAGTTCTTTTTTCTTCTCTTCGGCTTTTTTGTTTTTATCAGAACGTTGTCTAGACGCTAATTGCGAAGATTGATACCAGAAGGAATAATTTCCGGTAAACATATTGATTTTACTGTAGTCGATGTCGCAAATGTGCGTACAAACGGTATCTAAAAAGTGACGGTCATGCGATACAACGATTACCGTATTTCTGAAGTCTAAAAGGAAATCCTCTAACCAAGAAATGGTTTTTAAATCCAAGTCATTGGTTGGCTCATCGAGAATCAATACATCCGGATTTCCGAACAATGCTTGTGCAAGAAGGACGCGTACTTTCAAATCATTGGAAAGTTCTTCCATGAGCAAATAGTGTTTCGATTCGTCGATACCTAAATTGCTTAGTAGGGTAGCGGCATCTGTTTCCGCATTCCATCCTTCCAAGTCTGCAAATTCACCTTCTAATTCAGCCGTCTTCATTCCGTCTGCTTCAGTGAAATCTTCTTTGGCGTAAAGTGCATCTTTTTCGACCATAATCTCATACAAGCGCTTATGTCCCATTATGACGGTTTGCAATACCTGTACTTGGTCGAATTCAAAGTGGTTTTGTTTCAAGAACGCCATGCGTTTCCCTGGCTCAAGTTCTACTCGTCCTGTCGTTGGATCTTGATCTCCGGTTAAAATCTTTAAAAAAGTCGATTTACCAGCACCATTGGCTCCGATGACTCCGTAGCAATTTCCATTGACAAATTTCACATTTACTTCGTCGAAAAGAACGCGTTTTCCGAACTGTAGAGATAGGTTATTTACACTTAACATGCTTCAAATTTTGCGCAAAGATACGCAAAAGAAATCAGCTATTCGAACAGCGGTAAACGAAGGCCGGAGGAAAGTTGAGCGCTGAATATTCAATCGAGACGTGTTTGAAGATGCTTTTGAAGTGTTTTTTGGATTGCAGGGTGTACTGAAATTGAATGAAAGTTCCTGCTTTTGTCAGGCAATGAAGAACAGCTTGCATGATATCCACGCGCAATTCTTTTGGGAAATTCGAGAGGGGAAGAGATGAAACAACACAATCCGCTTTTTCAAACCCTAGGTCTTTCAGGATTTTCTCCAAATCACCCGCCGAACCGTGTACAATGTGGCAATTCTCTTTCTTGTTTTTTTGAACCAAATTCTCGTAAAAGACATCATTGAGTTCAATGACAACCAACTGTGTTTCAGGGTTTAATTTCTGCAGTATTTTTTCTGTGAAGATACCTGTCCCTGGTCCAAGTTCCACGATAACTTTCGCAGATTGAAAGGGAATGTGTTTCAACATTTTTTTTGCTAAAAACCGTGAGCTCGGAATCAATGAGCCGACCATTTTATTCTGCTTAAAAAATTGCTGTATGAAGGATTTTTTTGACAACTTATGCGAATTGAAGGCTTGCTTGCGCGCCATGAATAATTCCGATTACTCTTCCTTTTAACGCATGATCTTTAAAAGGACTATATCGTTTGTGGTTGGACTCACTTGACCATTCAAAGTCGAGTGTGGGGTCAAACAGGGTTAAATCCGCTCGGTTTCCTTCTTCGATGCTCATGGTCGGAATTCCTGAGATCTCTCTGCTTTGATGACTTAAAGCTGAAATGACCTTGCATAAATCCATCTCTTTCATGCTATTGAGTGCAGCAAAACACGTTTCTAATTGTGGTGCGCCAAAATTGGCCAAGTCGAATTCGAGTTCTTTTTCTTCGGTGTCCGCTGGACGATGGTCGGAAACAACAGCGTCAATGGTTCCATCAAGTAGACCTGCCCACAATGCTTGGCGGTCAGATTCTTTTCGCAAAACAGGTAAAACTTTCACATGTGAATTAAAATCCAACATGTCTTGTTCTGTGAAGCATAAATTCATCACGTGCACATCTGCTGTTACGTTGAGTCCTTTCTTTTTTGCGGTTCTCACCAAATGAACACCTTCTTCGGAAGAAATACCGCTTAAATGCAATTGTCCATCTGTATATTCCAACAGGCGCAAGTTTCGTTCGATTTCGATTACTTCAGCGATGGATGGATCAGCCTTTAAACCGGTTTTTGTCGAAGCTTCGCCTTCATTTACTTGTCCTTTTCCAGCCAATGATTCATTGCGGTTAAAAGCCATGACTTTTCCTCCAAAGTTCTTGGTGTAGAGTAGCGCTCGGTACATGATTCCTGCAGAAACACTGTGTGTGTCATCCGTAAAAATCTTAGCGCCAATTTGATACATGTCGTATAGTTCAGCTAATTCTTCGCCTTTAAGTCCTTTCGTCAAGGCACCTAATGCATGAATACTTGTACTGTGTCCCTCTGCTTTTTGATATAAATATGCAATCTGTGATTTTCCATCGATGCACGGTTGTGTGCCAGGCACCACGTGAACATGGGTAAATCCACCCATTGAGGCAGCATCTAATCCACTTTGAACGGTTTCCTTGTGTTCCATTCCGGGATCACAAAAATCTGCTTTTAAATCAACCCATCCCATGGATACATGTAGATCATCTGAAGTAACGCAAATTGCCTCTTGATCTTCTAGGTTCGGTGCAATGCTCGTGATGCTTCCATCTTGAATCAAAATGTCCATGCGCTTATCGTGTAGCGAAGAACGTTGGTCTAGTATTTTTGCGTTTTTAAGTAGGATTTTCATTTCCAAAATTTTATCAAGGCCATTTCAGTGAGGACAAACAAAAGGCAGAGCAACAAAAAGGTTCGCCAATATTCCAAAGGCTTATCAATTTGAATTTCGGCCAGACTTTGTCCATCTTTCACCGAGTTAAATGTAATGTTTTTTATGCCTGCTTTTTCCAATTCGTCCACAATTTCCTTTGAGCTTTTCAAATTCATTGCTGATTCGTTACGGTCATAATTAACGGCAAGTAAGCCTAAAGTATCCTCATTTTGAATAAAATACGTTCCGGCTTTTAAGCGTTCAATGGCCTCCATTCCAGCGATGGAAATTTTTGTTTGACCGTTTAGTTTTCGGGTACTTGGTATGAAGGAGGTCTTACCATTTACCAATTTAATCGGTTGTTCTCCGTTCACTTCCTTTTGAACGGGAATGTTGGCGTCCTTTCCTATGGTAGCAAATAATGGGAAGTTTTGCGAGGAAAACTCACCTGCGCGCAACAATAAGGTTGGGAAAATGGCATTGGACGTGAAATTTCCAAAATCCACTTGCAATGCACTTGTGAGTAGAAAAGAGTGGGTTCCTGAACGCACAAACAGTGGTGCGCCATTTCGAAAATCCAACAATTGAAAACCGCTAGCTGCATTAATGCGGTATGCTTTAGAGACATTCGGAAGGTTCAACGCTTGGTTTTCCTTTTCAAAAACTCCTATGAAAAAAGGATCTTTGTAATGAATTTCATCGATTTTTAATCCTTCAACCATTACCTCTCCTAAGGTCGGTAATTCCAAGCCATTTAATAAATTGCTGTAGTCAGAACGATTGATTTGATTTCCTGGAATGACAAATACAGATCCGCCTTTCTGATGAAATTCCATCAAGTCGTTACTGAGTCCTGAAGGGATTTCATTCAATCCGTTTAATACAACGAGGTTGGTTCCGTTTAGTAGGTCCTTTGTGTAGTTGTTGTTTGAAATAGCGTTTGTTCGGTAAAAGGGCTCCACTGCAAAAACTTGAGCGACTTTTGGACTAGCATTTTCGTTATTAAGGATAAGAACATTGGCATTTTTTGCCACTTCGTAGGCAAAGTGAAAGTCATCATCCCAATAAAGTTGTTTGTCGCTAATACTCACCATGCCCGTTTTAAAGCCGGTATTGATTTCCGTGAAGGGAAAACTGGTGATTCTCTTTTCATTGGCAGCAATATCCAAGAACATCGTTCGTTTTTGACTTCCGAATTTTGCGGTTAATTCAAGGTTTACCCGTTCTGATTTTGAATCGTTTTGAAGTCGGACAAACAATTCATTCGCTTCGCCAACCTTATGCACCGGGGTAGCAAACCAAACGGAATCGATGTATAAATTTCCAGGATCTTGAGGAAGGATTTGAAACGCATAAAAATTGGCATTGTCTTCCTTCTTAAGTTGCTCTAATTGAAATGTACTGGATTGAAAATCAGAAAGCAAGACGATCTGGCGCGTTTTCAATCGTTCGACTTCATTGTGCTCTTTGTCTAAAAATTCTTTTTGCCAATTGATGACTTCATCTAGGTTTCGCTGAATGGAAGTTGGTTCTATTTTGTCTAAATAGGAGAGTGCTTCCATTTTGGTTAATAACCGCTGTTCGACGCCATCCATTTTATTTGTAAACAGTAAAATACGTGTTTCAAGCGGCGTTTTATCTAACATGCGCTTCGCCATTTCCCGTGCCTCTGAAAGTAATTCCCCTTCTTCACCAATGGAGGTCATGGAAAAGGAGTTGTCAATGTAAATGGCAAGGACATTTTTACCTCCTTTGTTACCACCACTTGTTAAAGGGATAATCGGTAAGGCAAAGGCTAAAACCAAGAAAATCAGGGCAAGGCAACGGCTAATGAGCACTAGTAACTGACGAAGTTTTTGAGTGGATTTATTTTCTTGTTCGATGAAACGGATAAATTTCAAGGAAGAAAAATAAAGTACCTTTTGACGGCGAAAGTGAAAAAGGTGAATAATGATTGGAACCAGTAATAAAGATAGAAGCCAGAGCCGTTCTGGATGTATAAATTCCATGATTCAAATGTAAGAAAATAAATCCATTAATTTATGTCCATGATTCCTTTTGCAATCAATTTTGCTTGACTTCTCAGTTCGGCGATGGCTGTGCTCTCCCACAGTGTTCCTTTGCATAAATTACCCATAGCGTAGATTGGAATTGGTGCTCGACCAATTGCGAGGTGATTTCCAGGATTTATTTTTATTCCGTAATCAAGCTCATCTGCAACAATCCACTCATTTTTCGCAAGGGTTTGTATGACGGGATTGTTCATTTTTGAAATGCTGGGTTCTGGACCGGTACAATTAATGAGGCATGCGAAATCTCCTTTTTTTTCTTGACCATTGATTTGGTAATGTATGGTTAAACCGTTGTTAGTTGCTTTTACGGAGACTAATTTTCCTGCACATACTTCCAATCCACCTGAATTTCGTTCCTCCGTTATTTTATGCTCGATTTCAGAGGGGATTCTATGGCGTATCGACCCCCATAAATGCCTAAGGTGATGCAGGAATCGTTTTTTTTCTTCTAAGGAAAATCCAAGCCACCATCCTGAAAAGTTCGATCGATGCCCGTCAATCAATGATAGAAATTGTTCGGTCGGTCTTTTTTTTCGTTCCAAATTAAAAAACTGAAGAAGCGAGGCTAAATCGGTATTTTTGGGTGAGGATATCTCGGTTGCTTGCTGTGCTGTTTCCGGATGAGCAAACATTTGAAATCCGTGACGAGAAAGCGAAAGAATTTGATTTTGAAAGCCGTTGGACCTTAAACTAAGTACTGTATCGACCATAGTGAGTCCATTCCCCAAAATAAAAATGGGTTTGTCTGATGGAATTTCGTCAAAATGAATGTGCCAAGGATTACCATGGAAGAAGTCTGTTCTACTTAGTTCTTCAGGAAGTTCTCTCGGTATGCGAGGCAGTTCATTTCCGGTTGCTAGAATCACGGTGTCATATTCTTCGAAAGCAGGCGACTGGTTTTGCTTTGTGTCTAAGTCAATGTTCTTCTCTTTAGCCAATTGTTTTGTTTCGTTCCATATCTTTTCTAGGTAGGAACCATAGATTTTTCTCGGAGCAAAGGAGCTCGGTTCCGAAAATTCAGGAAAATTAGCACGTAAAAAGGAACAGAAATCATCCTGTTTATCGGGGAACGCGCTCATGTTTTGACTGCGTACGTTTAATAAAAGCGAAGTTATTTTTGTTTGATATGCTGGTCCAAGTGTCTGCGAATCTACTGAGTGAAATCGGGTAATTTGACCATGGAAACCAAGGTCAATTAATTGACGAATAACCATGGTTCCTGAGAACCCACCACCAATAACTGCGATTTTTTTAGGCATAAAAAAACTGCCCGTAACCGGGCAGCCTCCTTTTATTTATTACAAAATAATTATTGTTTGTTCAAGTCGTCAAGTCGTTTTTTGTATTCTAATCCTTTATCAATGCGTCCAAGTTTCGTATTGGTTTTGTAGAGAATACTTAAAATCTCCTTCTCATTTGGATTTTTATCGATGTATTTTTCCAAAGGAACCAATGCGAGCGTAAACAATTCATTTGCTCTTGCTTCTAGTTCTTTCACTTTTGGGTCTTTCATATCCAAATCCATGGCAGCATTTCTTGTTGCAGCCGCCCAGTTATAATAAAGTGCACCAAGTTGGTATAATGCTACATTGTAATCAGGATCGATTTCAATGGCTCTTTTCAACGATTCCTCAGCTTTTTCGTTATTATCCATCTTCATGTACGAAGTACCGAGGATGTAATAAAGCTGTTTGTTGTTTTGGTCTATCGCTAAAGCACGATTAAGGAAAATCTCCGTGTTCGGCACATCGTCCTTTTGCAAATAAATATTCACCATGGATAGCAAAGCATCAATATTATTCGGAAATACAGCCAATACTTTATTCGTCATGTTAATGGCTTTGTCCATTTCCTTTGCTTCGATGCATTCATCTACAAAATTGTTGAGGGAAATGGTCGCGTTTACTTCGGCATCCTTATACGTTTCGTTAATGAATGTTCGCAAATAATAGGATTGAATGAAAAGTTCAATTGCCTCGCTCTGTTTTTTTGCTGTAAATGCTTCTAGTCCTAAATTGAACGTCAGGTCGGAACGCATACCCATGAAATTTTGAGCATCAGAAGTGTAGGTTTTCTTTGGGTCCTCTAACACCTTTTTGAAAGATGCTTTCGAGATAGCTTCGTATTCCTTGATTTTTGCTTCGTCTAGAGGGGCCTTAGTTTGATTCATATATGCCAATTCGATGAAACCGTAGTAAATTTCCGCTCGATACAAGTGCATTTTGAAGTCTTCTGCAGTTTCTGGGTTTGCAGCAGCAAGATCGATGTACTTACGCGCTTCTTCCACTGTTTTTGTAGAAGCTTCAATTCCGTTGGAAATTGGATTATACTTTTTAAAAGT
>JBEEIV010000094.1:0-2767 GCA_041169645.1 Bacteroidota bacterium | reverse complement strand
GCCAAGGGTTACCACGAGGAGATGAGAAGGATGATTTGATGTTTGATGTTTGTTGTTTGTTGTTTTTCGTTTGTTGTTTGGGGTTTTTTGTTTGTTGTTTGGGGTTTGGGGTTTTTTGTTTGGGGTTTTAAGATTTGAGATAATGATTTAGCATTTAATATTGAATTAATAATAGAATACCGTACTTTAAAACTATTTAAAAACGGAAGTGTGCGTGAGCCAGGCCAAAAGCGCGGAGCGATCGGGTTTGCTGCTGTCGCTGGTGTACCGAAAGGTCACCTGCGACATTTCAAAATCAAAAAAGCCGTTTGCCGATTTTCTTTGAGTTTTTAGGCGCGGTCAGAGACCGGCGCAAACAGACAAAGAAATGAAGAAGAAAGACATTTATTTTACATGTGCTACTTACTTCTTGAGACGTTTGAAAGTTTCGGGTTTTACATCACCTAGTTAGAATGACAGATTTAATCCAATTTTCAATCTAGTTTACTATATTGATTTGCCATCAGTAAAAAACTTAAACTTTGTGTAGTTTTCACTTTAATTTCCAATCAATACATTATTTACTTGCACCTTATTCTTCATGACGTATTAAGTAAATAGTAAAGATTGTTTTCTTTTTAAATTTTTAGAATTAAATTGTATGAAATTAAATGTAATGAAAAGGGAAAAGGTAATAGAAGCCTTGAAGGAATTACCCAAAGAATTTGAACTTGATGTTCTACTTGAAAAACTAGTTTTTGTTGAAAAAGTAAATAAAGGTTTATCCCAAATTAAAAAAGCGAAAACACTCACTCACGATAAAGTCAAAGAAACGGTGTTGAAATGGCAAAAATAATCTGGTCTGAGCTTGCATTGGAAGACCTAAAGAATATCCATGATTATATCTCAAATGATTCAATAATTTATGCAAATCGGGTAATTGAAAAAATCATCTTAAGAATAGAGCAATTGGAAAATTTTCCTAAATCTGGAAGAGTTGTTCCTGAATTAAACAATGTTTCAATTAGAGAATTGATTCATGATAATTATAGGATAATATACAAAGTTGCTACACAAAAAATCTTCATAGTTAGTATTCATCACTCAGCAAGAATGATAAGCTAGTTTAAAAGGCTTGTTCCTTTTTATAATAACCTCTGCACTAATTCATTCACTATTTTCTCTGCAGTTTTTTAATAACACATCAATTATTTAGAGAAAGATTTACTTACGATCAGTTCTTTACTTCCTGCGGTGTATTGATAAAAACCTTCTCCGGATTTAGCACCCATTTTACCAGCTGTTACCATATTGACCAAAAGCGGACATGGCGCGTATTTCGGATTACCGAATCCGTCATGCAATACTCGGAGTATGCTCAAACAAACATCCAAACCGATGAAATCCGCCAGTTGCAAGGGACCCATAGGGTGAGCCATTCCGAGCTTCATGACTGTGTCGATTTCCTGTACACCTGCGACGCCTTCAAAAAGACTATAAATCGCCTCGTTGATCATCGGCATCAAGATTCTGTTTGCTATGAAACCGGGATAATCGTTGACGATGCATGGTGTTTTACCCAGACCGATGCTGAGCTGATTGATGGCAGCAGATACCTCAGGAGCAGTCGCATAACCATTGATGATTTCAACCAATTTCATGACAGGCACAGGATTCATGAAGTGCATGCCAATCACCAATGATGGGCGTTTTGTTACAGACGCAATTTTGGTGATGGAAATGGAAGATGTATTCGTAGCCAGAATGCAATGAGGCAATGCGGCCTCATCCATCTGTTTGAAGATATTCAGTTTCAAATCGACATTCTCCGTAGCGGCCTCCACTACCAGGTCGGCTTGTTTCACCCCATCCGCTATCGAAGCTGAAGTTGTGATTTTGGAGAGCGTCGACGCTTTCTGATCCTCACTCAACAAACCTTTGGACACCTGACGATCCAGATTCTTTCCAATGGTTGCCAATGCTTTTTGTAATTGAGGCTCACTCACATCAATCAAGGTCACGGAATATCCATGTTGCGCGAATACATGCGCGATACCATTCCCCATAGTTCCTGCTCCAATTACACTTACATTTTTTATGTCCATTTTCTTTTGCTTTTAACTTTTCGGCAGTAATGCATCAATCGATGTATCTATCTTTTATTTGAACGCATTCATTCCTGTGATATCCATACCAGTGATAAGCAGATGAATATCGTGTGTTCCTTCATATGTGATCACACTTTCGAGATTCATCATGTGACGCATCACCGAATACTCTCCCGTGATTCCCATTCCTCCGAGCATCTGCCTTGCATCTCTGCAGATATTGGTGGCGATTTCGCAGGCATTTCTTTTTGCCATGCTCACCTGTGCAGGAGTTACTTTCCCTTCATTCATCAACACACCCAATCTCCAGTTCAGCAGCTGAGCTTTTGTGATTTCAGTGAGCATCTCTGCCAGTTTTTTCTGTTGCAATTGGAACCCACCGATGGGCTTGCCGAATTGCATACGCTCTTTGCTATAATTAAGTGCAGTATCGTAACAATCCATCGCTGCGCCAACCGCGCCCCAAGCGATACCATATCTTGCTTTCGTAAGACAACTGAGTGGTCCTTTCAAACCTTTTACATTGGGTAAAATATTCTCTTTAGGCACTTTAACATTATCAAACACCAGCTCTCCGGTTGCGCTGGCTCTCAAGCTCCATTTACCATGTGTGGTTGGTGTAGAAAACCCTTCCATTCCTCTCTCCACAATGATGCCTTGAATTTCACCGGCATCATTTT
>JBEEIV010000093.1:0-6297 GCA_041169645.1 Bacteroidota bacterium | reverse complement strand
CGTAACGGCTTAAAATCCGATCAGATAGCGAACCATGGTTCGTTCCAATGCGCATGGCTGTCCCATTTTCCTTGCATAGCAAAACAAGGGGAGTAAATTTCGATTCAATGCGCAGAAGTTCTGCTTGATAGCTTTCGTCCGTGTAAGTGATTTCCTCAAACTTCTTTTTATCAGCATAGTTTCCGGGATTCACTCGAACTTTTTCAATCAACTTAGCCGCTATTTCGGCAGCATTTGGCGTAAAATGTATGTCCGCAACGAGCGGAACATGGTATCCGCGGGCGGCCAATTTTTGATGAATTACCCCTAAGTTTTCTGCTTCATTTTTACTCGGCGCTGTTAGACGTACTAGTTCACAGCCAGCTTCTATCATTCGTATGCTTTGTTCCACAGAGCCTTCCGTATCCATAGTGTCCGTGGTAGTCATGGATTGTAGCCGAATGGGATTAGTTCCACCTAATGTTAAATCGCCGATTCGCACTTCCAGGGTTGAAAGTCGTTTGCGGTTATATGGATCAATGCAGTAAGATGGATTCATGAATGATGGTCTAAGTAATCATAACAAAAGTACGTATACTTTGTTTTTCAACCCTGTAATTTGGCCTGATTCTTGACTAAAGAACTATAAATGTGAGAACAATGATTGCAAAGTTACCTTCTATTTCTGTCTTCTTTTTCCTTATATGTGCTTGCTCTCAAGAAGAATCTCCAGCCAAAAGGACAGAAAACACAGTAAACACAATGCATCAAATACCACAAAAATCTACTCCTAAGAAAGAGCATCATCACGATAATCAACGCATTATACCGGTAAAAGTAATTGCTCCGAGTGTGGTATTTCCTGATCCAGAACCCGAGCCATTTCCATATTACACGGGTGAACCGATGCCAATGGAACCAATGATTCCTATAACCCTTCCTTCCAATGATTCCATTTATGATATTGCGGCAACCATGCCAGAATTTCCGGGTGGTCAACAAGCAATGTTACACTATTTAAATCTGAACCTGCACTATCCTGAACTAGCAAAAGAGCTGGGAATCGAAGGTAAAGTGTTTGTGAGTTTTGTCGTTTTTGAGGATGGCAGTATTCATAATGAAACGATTCTCCGTGGAATAAATGGAAATACATCATGTGATCAGGAAGCGTTGCGATTAGTTAAGCAAATGCCTAATTGGATTCCAGGTAGAAATGAAAACGGCGACAAATTGAAAATTAGGGTCAAAATACCAGTTGTTTTCCGACTAAATTAAGAAATGGTAGGCAGCTCAATTCGGAAGGTAGTTCCTTGATTTTCAATCGATGTAAATGAAATATTCCCACCATGTTTTTCAACAATTTGTTTTACCAAGGATAAGCCAATCCCACTTCCTGATGATTTTGTCGTAAAATGAGGAGAAAAAATCAGGAGGGATGCGTCTTTTGAAATACCACAACCGTTATCGCTTACTTCAATGATGCACATATGATCAACTTGATCAATCGTAATGCGAATCTGAGCTTGCGCTGTTCCGATCACAGCTTGTTGTGCATTTTGAATCAAATTAACCAAGACTTGTATCCATAAATTGCGGTCTACATGTACAAAAATCGCATCCGATGCCGGTAAGAAAACAAAAGTGAATTGATCTTCATTTTCATAAAGTGAACGCACTTTTTCTACAATTTCCACGATGTTCTCCCGGTGTAAAATTGGTTCAGGCATTTTTGCAAAATTGGAAAATTCATTCGCCATTCGCGTTAATCCATCCACTTGATCAATAATGGAATGTAATACTCGGTTTAACTGTTCCGCTCCCCCTTCCTTTTTCGGGTCGTAACTACGCAATAAATGTTGAATGCTCAGTTTCATCGGAGTCAATGGATTCTTAATTTCATGCGCAATTTGTTGGGCCATTTCCCGCCATGCTGTTTCACGTTCAGTGGACGCCAAACGCTGAGCGGCAATTTGCAATTCGTCTAATTTCTCATTATATGCTTCAACAATGGCACCAATTTCATCTTTTTGTTGGTAGCTAATGTGTTTATTTTCTTTCCCGAATTGAATGTTTGACATGTGTTTCTTTAGCAGTACTAATGGGGAAATCAACCAATTTGACACCAATAGTCCGATCAGAACGGATAAGGCTAACAAAAGAATGAATACATTGATAATAGACGTGACAAATGTTTCAATTTGATTTTCATAATCTTGTTGTTGACCAAAATAGGGTAAGTTGACAAATCCGATGACCTTTTGATCTGCACTATAAATAGGTAAGTATGATGATATAAACGAAAGGTTTCCTATTTCTTCTAAATGCGAGAATGAACTTTTCTGATGTTCAATCAATTCCGAAACGGCTCTTGGATTCATTTGTTCACTGATGAGGCCTAGATCAAATATTTTTGGCCTCGAACTTGCGACTAACAACCCACAATTGTCATACACATTCAAGTCCGTATGAAAAACGACGGAAAGTTTTTTTAGGCGATTTTGTATGTTTTCTCGATCAACCCCAACGGATAAAGCAGTTTCTCCCTTGATTTTGGACCGTAATTCTTCTTGTATAGAGCTTAATTTATCTTGAATGTTATTCCGGGTGTATGCTTCATACTGTTTACCGACAAAGACACCAGAGCCAATTCCATACAGCAATAAAGAAAGTACTAATACGAGTACAAAAGCGATTTGAATCTTAAAAGCAAACGATAAATGCAGTCCCCTGATTACGGCTCCACCGTTTAACAAATAGATGATAATCGACAAGACTCCCCAGAAACAAAAGATGTATGCAAAGGACGTGATGTAGTCGAACCAACTTTTGGTTTCAACCGAAAGAATGATCGCATTTTTTGGTGTTTTTCGATAGAAGTAATGATTAAAGCCGTCCTTTTGAAAGGAACCTTCTACATGTGAAGTAGGAATAAAAGAAACCATCTTAACAGGGAAATTAAAAGAACCAGATTGGTGTATTAATCGACCTTCAGCGTATTTTGCAATGGAATATTCTTCCAGTTCTCTTAACACATTGGCTTTATCTGAAATGAGCAGTCGGGGAAAACCAATTTCTTCAGGAATACGTTTCGATTTTAAACGAATGCTTAGAAAAAGATGCGAAGAATCGAGTGGAATTTTTTGCCAGATGAGGTAGCTTAGTCCCATTTTTTCAGATGGAATAAAATACATGGAGGGCTCAATGTCTGACGGAGACCCATATTGATCTAGAAGTGATTTTGTTTGATGAAAACTTGAGCTGTCCTTGGAAACGAGCGATGTGCCATTTTCAGAGAAAACATCGAAACTTAAATCGTAACCATCCCAAATTCCGTTAAAATGCCTCTTCTCCAGAATGCTTGCTAGCTCCATGGGAACCTGATCGTTTTTCGAGAATTGATGAAAAACAGGATCCTTCAATAGGGCGTCTTTCGATTCAAGGAACTCAATTTCCAAATTCACATCCCTTTCGGTTGCCAGTTTTTTGGCATAAATAGCTCGGTTTTCGAGCTCTTTTTGCTGTTGATTTGAGATTAATTCATGAACAAACACGAAAGAAAACAGACAAAGTAAAAGCAATTGAAAAGAAAACTGTTGCAACGATTCCTTTCGTTTGTAAAAGAAGTGATTAATCAATAGAACTGCCCCAGGCAAGAGGAGCACGTATACGGAAAATCCAACCGATGTTAAGATAAAACCACCAGCAATAATCGTTGAAAACGTTAACAGAAATACAATCCATCCCCGAACCCCTGCATCAAATAGGCGCGTGATGATGCCAAAAATGATTTTTTGAAAACCTAAGAAAAAGACCCCGATAATGGAAAAGAAAACAAAGGAATCACTATTTAAAGCAAAAAATTGATTGAAATTTAAGGGGATATTTGAATGGATGATCACCATTTTAACAAGTAATAAATTGACTACCCAAACCCCAAAAACTCCGAAGAATTGTAGCCATAAAATCCAGTTCTTGTTTGTTTGATTCAGGGATTTAAATAAGGCAAGCAATCCAAAAACTATAAAAATGGAGTTTATGCAAAAGTCCATGTAACTAGGAAACCACTCGTTGAATGCAAATAATTCTGCCGAGTGAAAACTGGCATTTTTAAAGAGGAGTGCTAATGGCACTTCGAATAGGATCATGCGGGTAATCAATAGGGCCAACAAAAAGAGCCAATTACCTACTTTATGATTGGAGACCAATTGGAATATGCCAAAAAGGAAACTGATCATGGCAAACACCATTAAAGGCAAAATGTATAAATTATTGTTCGGAATTTCTTTGTGGTCTGGAATAAGAGAAAAGCAATACTGATTTGCTTTATTGAAAATAGGATACCCGCGATTTACATCCAATGAAATTTGAAAGTGTCCGGAACCGAAAATGGGATTCGGTTTTGAACTAATAAATTCATTTTCATAGGGATATTCTTGGCTAATGCAATACGATGCACAACAAATATCGCCCCCTTTTTGATAAACTTCTCCGTAGTACCAGCCATTTTGAAGTTGAATTAATCCACTAGCGGGAAACTGAATGCTAGCAAAATTGGAAACAGGAGCTTTATTGGTGTTCCATTTGATTAATGTATCATTACGATAAATATGTAATTGAATCTTCGGATTGACAGGAAGAACTCCATGAAGCTGAAAATAGTCAAGCGCTGAACGTGCATTCTCCTTCATTTTTACTTCTTCTTGGAGAAATGTAGACTGAATGTTTTGACGCTCAATCCCGCGTGTTTTTTCTTGTTTAAAGTGGAGGTAAAAAAGAATGCTAAACGCAAAGCATGCAAGTATAAAATACTTGTATTTCAGGGCAATATTTCCCCATTGGTTCATGTGTTCACGTTCAAATTGGTATGCAACGAAAGTGCTTTGTGTAATTGAGTGAAATCCTCATCTGCTCGATGATCATTCCGAAAAACAAAATGTGCTTGCTCTTTGTATGGCTCGATATAGTTTTGGTAACAGGGCAATACATGATGATCCCATTGGTAAATGATTTCAGATCGCTTGTACCCACGTGTTTCCTGATCACGATAAATGCGACGGTCCAATTGTGTTTTGTGATCCACATCAACGAAAATACTGAAATCAAGTTTTTCAAAGACTTTTTCGTAATGAAACAAAAAGAGTCCTTCTACGATGATTACTTCACTTGGATGAATCGTTAATAGCACATTTTTATTTGGTGGAGCGTTGAAAAAATACTCTTTTACTTCAATGGGTTTTCCAGAAACGAGCTGGTGCAAGTCGTCTTCTAGTTTTCTTTGATTCAAAGCGCCAGGTAAATCAAAGTTAACTTTCCCGTTTTCATCTACCGCTTGCATTTCGATGGGGTGATAATAATTGTCCATGGAAAAAACGGATGGTGTTACGTCTCCAAAGGATTCCGATAATCTTCGAAGAAGGGTCGTTTTCCCCGCACCACTACCACCACAAATCCCAACTACAAATGGTTTCTTTTTCATGTTCATTCCTTCTTACAAATATACAATTTGTCTGCTTGGTTTTTAGCTCAAAAAAATCCTTAAATGAAAGAAAAAGCGTAACTTTCCTTCGGTAATTCCTACTCTTATGACAAAAATACTCTTCTTCTCCTGCTTTTTATTCCTCGGAATGAGTGTAAAAGCACAATTGAAATTGGGCGATAAAGCCCAAATGCTAGACGACCAACTTCTAAGTACAATCGGTGAAACAACTTCATTGAATGATACGAAGAAAGAAAACGGGCTACTCGTTATTTTTTCATGCAACACCTGTCCATTTGTTGTTGGAACAGAGGATTTTCCAGGTTGGGAGCGCCAATATAATGAGCTTCACGACTTAGCGGCAAGCCTGAATATTGGAATGATACTAGTAAATTCAAATGAAGGAAAACGTCAAGGAGTCGATTCGTATGAAGAAATGTTGACACATGCCAACACAGCTCAGTATAAAATGCCTTATGTTGTAGATCAAAATTCTGCTCTTGCAAATAGTTTTGGAGCAAAAACAACCCCTCATGTTTTCTTATTGAACGGCGAAATGGAATTGGTTTACATGGGGTCTATTGACAACCTATGGGATAAAGAACGCAAAGAAGACATTCCTTATTTGAAAACTGCGCTCAAAGAGTTGGCAAGCAACAAGAAAATAAAAAAAGATTCAACTCCATCAAAGGGTTGCAGTATTAAACGAATGACAAATTAATTCAGAAATCATGAGAAATAGTTGCTTACTTGCACTAGTGTTTTTTACGATTCAAAGTCTCGCACAACAGGGAGACGGATTCCAAAAAAATTATAAATCGACCATCTATCTGAAAGAACTA
>JBEEIV010000092.1:0-5258 GCA_041169645.1 Bacteroidota bacterium | reverse complement strand
TTCCCTTCTAATTTTTTATTATCTCTCCACAAGGATTTCGCTAATAAATTCCCGTTTCGATCATAGTAATATGACCAACCATGGACCATGTCATTTCGATAGGGAGATTTGGACATGAGTTGACCCGAATTGTAATATTCTTTCCACTCACCAATTTTGAAGCCATTGGCATACTCACCAATTAGTTTGAGTTTTCCAGAAGGATGAAATTCTTGGTAATTTCCGTGTCTTTGGTTATTGACGTAATTACAGGTGGACATGATGATCAAAGAACCTGCTTCCAATTGATCCTTTAAGTAATAAACTGTTTTTTTACCATTCAGCTTATCATCGGCATACGTTTCCGTACTGACCAACTCTCCTGCTTCGCTGTAATTTAACCAAATGGAATCTTTCTTCTGATCCAAATAACATCCCACTGACATCAACGATTGATTTTCAAAGTACATTTTAACTTCGGAGCGCTTCGTATTTGGTTTATGATCGATGATCGCCTTGATGGTTCCTGATTCATAATAATATGTAAACACCCCGACCGGCTTGTCGTCTTTGAAATTTCCTTCGTAAATGCGAAAACGGGTGCCTGGATATGTTTTATACCAGAGTCCTTGCTTTTTACCCTTTGCATCCACTTGATTCACTTGCGTGAACGCCATGTTCCAACATAAAAAAATGATTCCTAAGTATTTCATATCACATCGATTAATTCCGCTAAACTACCCAATACCACATCGGCTTTTTCTTGGATGATTTCCTCGCTCCGAATAAGTACGGTTTTCATACCAAGATTCTTGCCAAACTGAATGTCCCCGTCGGTATCTCCAACCATGATCGATTTCGAAAAATCAATCTCGGGAAATGCACGTTTTGCCATTTCAGCCATGGTCACCTGTGGCTTTCGCATATAGGGTTCTTCTCCTTTTCGCTCCAAGGCAGCGTATACGGCTGAAACAGGGGCTCCAGAACGAAGCAAATCTTGCTGCATGCTATCATGAATCACATCCAACTCTTCTTTTGTCAGGATTCCTTTCGCCACACATTGTTGATTGGTAACAATAATCACTCGAGCAAATCTGGCAAAGAGGTTTTGTGCGATAGAAAGGACACCTTCTTTGAAATGAAAATCGCTGTATTTCAAGACATATCCTCCAAAAATGCGCTCGTTGATTACACCATCACGGTCCAAAAAGAGCGTCCAAGTATCATCCACCTGAGCCAATTTTTGCATCAAGACAATTCGTTTTCTACTAAATAATGATTTCTTGTCGATGAATTTCTACCCATTAGCTCAGCAATAAATCCAGCCAAGAAAAATTGAATCCCAATGATCATCGCTACTAAAGCAACAAAAAATTCAGAACGCTCTGCGAGTCTCTGTGCACTTGTATTGAAGAATACCTTATCAACTCCCATGTACAAAAACAGGGAAAATCCGAGTACAAACATGAGCATGCCCCAGGCACCAAAAAAATGCATTGGTTTTTTACCGAATTTACCCATGAAGGCAACCGTCATTAGGTCAAGTGGTCCATTCAAAAATCGGTTCAATCCAAATTTCGTTACACCGTATTTTCGTGCTTGGTGTTGAACAATTTTTTCTCCAATTTTTGTGAATCCTGCATATTTAGCTAAAGCCGGGATATAGCGATGCATGTCTCCATATACTTCGATGCTCTTCACAACGGCATTCTTGTAGGCTTTTAGTCCACAATTAAAATCATGCAAATAGATTCCTGTTATTCTGCGCGCCGCCCAATTATACAATTTGGTTGGAATCGTTTTGGAAATTGGGTCATGTCGTTTTTTCTTCCATCCAGAAACGACATCAAAGTCTTGATTGATGATCATATCATACAGGGCTGGAATCTCATCCGGTGAATCCTGTAAATCCGCATCCATGGTGATAACTACTTTTCCAACTGCTTTCTGAAATCCGACATGCAACGCAGCTGATTTTCCATAATTCCGTTGGAATTTTATTCCTTTCACTTGTGCATCGTGGCGACGAAGTTCTTCGATGATTTCCCAAGATCCATCTTTGCTTCCATCATCGACGAAAATGACTTCATATCGAAATGCATTCTCCTTCATAACGCCTTGTATCCACCGATGTAATTCAGGTAAAGATTCCGCTTCGTTGTAAAGTGGAATGACAATTGAAACATGTATTTCTTCTATCATTTGAGAATCAAAGTTACCGATAATTATTCATTTATTGTTTTACCCAAGTGAGAACTTGATTTTGGAAACGAATCAAATACATACCTGGCTCTAATGCTTCTACGGAACATTCCATCTCCTTCTCCGAGCAATTTCCCTGGATACATTGCTTTCCCGTCAAATCCAAGATGGAAAAGGATCCAATTACGTGTGTTCCCCTCAATTTTAAAGAAATAGCCGTTGGATTTGGATACAAAGTCCATTCTTCCTCATGCTCTTCCACGACATTGGCAATGGGTTGATTGGTGATGGAAAAATGATCAAAACCTGCTTCCGTGATGTTTACGTTAGGATTCAGATCGGAAATCACCAACTGAACTTGCATGGTGTTTGTGAATGGGAGCAAACCAGATAATGGAATACTGGTATATTCAAAGGACATGGGATTTCCTTCTGGAGTTGCTGGTTGATAGATCAAGACACTATTTGTTCCATTGGATAGATAGACTTTTAACGTATCATCAAAGTTACCAGGACCATGGTAGCAGAAAAAAGATGTTGCAAAATTGATGTATGGTGTTGAATACGAACTAAAGTCCATTTGTGGTGAAAGCAACTGAGTAAAGCCACCATCAACATCGTCGTGATCTGGATTCAATCCAACATCGTTCCCTGTAACAAAAGCTTTTTTGCCACAATCCCATTGAGCATCTTGCGAAGAAACGACATTTGTAGTGGGATTAGGAACACCTCTCTCCCACATCCCAGAGGTAGCTGTACCACTCACACTCCAACCAAAATCAAATTCGAAATCATCGTAATATCCAGGTGTTAAATAGATGGTTAAATCATTATTGAACGCCGTTACCACCGTATCCACACAAAATGTTTGATACCCCCATTTTCCAACAGTTAAGCGGTAATTTTCTTGATAAAACATCGTGAATTCTTCTATACCTAATCCATTCGTCATTCCTTCATGCTCAATAATAGGGTGACTAAACCGAATATTGGCATCCGAAATAGGTGCATTGGTACCGTACTCTAATACAGTGACATTTGTGAAAAACGGCGTAATGGGAATCAGAGGAACATTGATGGTATTTAATTGACCATTAATCAAGGATACGGTTAATGTCATCGGATAATAACCTGCTTTCGTGAAATTAACTGTATACACGCCTGAATTTGCTGTTCCGGTAGCATAAAATCCTTGTTGATTCGTTTTCTCCAACATAACTGCACTCGAAAGTTGAACAGAGACATTGGACAAAGCAGCCCCGCTCAGCGCATCAGTTACCACACCCTCCAAATAACATCCTTTTTGATAGTCGACATCCAAAATGAATAAGCCTTTGGTAATATCCGCAGCAACCGTTTTACCGGAAGGAAAAAATGGATAGACACCCCAACAACCATCAAATCCTGGCGTTTGTCCAAGGTAAGTATCAAAGTTACCCACTTGAATAAGGTTATACGGATAGGTGGCGTCATGGATGATGATTCCATCACTGTAATAACTCGTCACCAAATAGTCCCCCAAAACATGAACATTGTGCGGAATAACAATGGAATTCGCTGAACTTTGAACACGGTCCAATTCGACAATATTGGATGGATTTTGAATGTTATAGGCGGTTATGTATGCACCAGATATTTCATCCGTCGTGTAAACTACCTGACCATCTGTGGATGGCCAAATATTATGGGTAAAGGAATTTGGAGTGGTCTTTGTGCCGAGTAAAATGGGATTGGATTTATCAGTGACATCGACTAAACTAAAAAATCCATCATAAATATGTCCGATATATAAGGTGTCGTTTCGTTCAAAGCCATCATGAACATAGAAAGGATCATATGTTCCTACCTCGATGGGATTCATGGGGTCGGTATGAATATCCAACATAATCACACCACCATTTCCTCGATTTGAACCAAAAATGTAGGCATAGCCATTTGGAGAAGTATAACACGTATGAGCGGATTGCCAAGGATTGGAGGAGGGCCCAGTATACAAGGTGGTACTCAGATTTGTTGATTGCGGCAATGGGCTCAAGTCAATAATCAATAATCCATCTTCTGCTTCCGTCGTGACATAGGCATAGTCTCCCGAAACACAAGGGTCTCGCCAAATTGATTCCGTTCCCGCCAACCAAAATATTTCTTGAGGATTATTTCCATCCGTGATGTTGACAATGGAAGTTCCTTTTGAGGTTCCAACGATGGCATATTCATTTCCCAGCTCATCCACATATCCCCAGACATCATTTAAGTTCGCTCCATGTAATAACTGGTAATCAACATGGGATAGCGAATCCACATTCAATTGTGCCGTGAGATTTAAGCCAATCAGAACAAACAAGGTGCACATGAATAGTTGCCTAAATCGACCAATGTGTCTTTTCATAGGAACACTTTTTAGAGGTAAAAAATTGCTGCAATGATGAAAATCAAAATGATCACCAAATACTGCCAAAGATCAGGGAAATATTTTACAAATGCCTCTTTCCAATTCATATAGGTAAAAATAAGGAAAATTGTTCAATCTCATTAATCATGCTATCCTGAAAATCGCAGGTCACCCCTTACTTTTTGTTGTCAAACATTATAGGTGAACCATTTGACAATAAAGCCTAACTTTAATCTTAATTGCAATGTTATGTCAAAAGAAAAAATAATTAAAAGTAAAGAACATTTTGTCAGTGATATCAGCCGAGAAACCTTCCCGTATTCACAAAAAGTTGAAGCAAGTTCAATTTCAGACAACCTGATTAAGTTCATTCAAACGAAACACGCGGATTTTTCAGATAATAGCTGCCTATCCATCAGTGAATTGAGCGCATTCCGTGTGGATTTCATATCCTTCAAGTTAAAAGGACAAATGGGTGAACTCTCCGCGCTAGAGAAGACCGTACTTGATACTTTTAGTAATGGGAATCAAATCAGTAATTTAACCATTCAAAAAGATGATTCCGAATTAACGACCGGTCAAAAAATGGCAGATCATGTAGCCTCATTTGGAGGAAGTTGGACCTTTATCATTTCCTTTGGGATTTTTCTTGTTATCTGGATTTCCATAAACACTACTATCCTGATGA
>JBEEIV010000091.1:0-2533 GCA_041169645.1 Bacteroidota bacterium | reverse complement strand
CAATAGTCCTGTATGGGGAAAAGAAGTAATCCAACTTTTTGTTAGTGACGATTTTGCCAGCTTGATTCCAAACGGAAAATCTTTGAAGCGCTTTTCGAAAACAGACATTCCTGGAAATGATTTTATCGTTAAAACGTTTACATTATCAAAAGAGGATTTTATGTTTGTTGGTCCTAATGGGAATTTCATTGTAGAGGATGGAACCTTCACGATTGGAGTTGGTCCGCTTCGAAAAACATTCCACTACCATCAAAAATAACGACTTTTTAAACTAAAAAGGAATATTATTGTTATTGCTAAAACAATTTGCGTTTGCTTATTGTATTTTTTACTATATTAGTTCGATTTTCCAACGGAAATGAACTATTTTTGAATAATAAACCAATTTAATTAACTGATTATGAAAAAACTGTACTTATTTTTTCTTTTGCCATTTTTTGGCTTAAATGCCCAAGTAGAAGGTACTTGGAAGCTCGCTCCTCAGGCTGGAGCTTTAGGAGTTGGTCCTGCATTAGGTGACATTTCATGGTGGTCAAATTCTACCGGAGATTTAACGACACGCGCTTGTTTGTTTGATGATTCCATCAAATTTGCACCAGGTGGTGTTATGACACATTACATGGATGGAAATACTTGGTTGGAAGGATGGCAAGGAGCTAGTCCTGATGCTTGTGGTGCACCTGTTGCTCCTCACATTGGTGGACAAGCTACCTACAATTTCGATGCAACTTCAGGAACACTTACTGTGAATGGATTAGGTGCACACATTGGGTTGGCGAAAGTAATTAACGGAGCTGAGATTTCTAGTCCTGCAAATGCTGTTTCGAGCATCACCTACAACGTAGCTTTCTCGAATGGTGGAAATACAATGACCGCAACGATTAACTTCGGTCCTGGATTCTGGCAATTTGTTTACCAAAAAACACAAATCGTTCAAGCTGCTACTCCATTGATTACCTTCCAAGTAGACATGAATAATTACACAGGTCCAGCGTATACAACGGTATACGTAAGCGGTACATTCAATGGATGGAGTGGAAATGCGAATCCAATGACCGATGCAAATGGAGACGGTATTTGGGAAGTAACATTGCCAATCAACGCAGGTCCAATTGAATACAAATTCTCTTTGGATAACTGGGCTAACTCTGAGCAATTTGCAGGTGGAGAAACATGTACCATCACAAGTGGTGGATTTACAAACCGTGCTTACACTGTGGCTGGAGACGCCAATCTTGGGGCTGTATGTTATGAAAGTTGTTCTGTTTGTACATCTGATGTAACGTTCCATGTAGACATGAATAACTATACTGGGGCAGCATTTACAGGAGTTTTCATTAACGGAACATTCAACGGATGGAACGGAACATCAAATCCAATGTCAGATGCGAACACAGATGGTATTTGGGATGTAACATTACCTTTACCAAACGGTGCAATGGAATACAAATTTACACTAGACGGATGGGCTGCTTCTGAGCAATTCGCAGGAGGTGAGACTTGTACGATTACAACTGGTGGTTTCACGAATCGTTTATACACAGTGACTGGTGCCGCTGAATTAGATACCGTTTGTTATGCGAGCTGCGATGCATGTATTGCAGGACTTGACAACAAAACTGCTACGACATTATCCGTGATGCCTAACCCTGCTCACACATCATTTAACATCGTTTCTTCGGATGTGATCAATGCAATCGAATTGATTGACCTAAGTGGAAAATCAGTTCGTAAAATGGTTGGTTCTTCAACTGAAATGACTGTAAATGTTTCTGATCTTGTACAAGGTATTTACACAGTAATCGTTCGTACTGAAAATGGTACAACTACTTCTCGTGTAATTGTTGAATAATACATTGTTTTGATTGATTGAAAAGAGGGGACCTGTCCCCTCTTTTTTTTGGACTTATCTTTCAAATATCGCCATTTACGCAGCTTCTTTGCGTACTTTTGCACCATGGATCACGACATCGAACTGAAATTTCAAAAACTTAAAACCAGTCTAGAAAAAGATTTTGGACCGGGACTTGATGTTCCAGCGCTCCTTTTCTTAATCGGAGTCAATGAATTAGGGATCGGTTATAAAAACTTCAGTAAACAGGAAAAGACAGAATTGATGCATATTGCCATTTGTACCTTACTTGAACCTTACGGATATTATGAATTTGAAGGTCGGGACAAGGATTCCTGGCCACATTTCAAAATCAATCAATTGATTCCTGCAATTGGGCATCAAGAGCAACAACATTTGATGAAAGAGGCGATGATTGAATACTTCATTCAGAATGATTATTACACCCCGTCAAATGAAGCAGAATAAATCCCAATTTTCCACATCATTTTCAAATGAAAACGATGCTGATTTTTTAATGCTTCGAAAGCGCTTAATTCGTAATTTTGTCGCATGACTCAGGAAACACTTCAGGCTCCATCAACATTTAAAACATACTTGGTCTTCACCAAGTTTCGCCTTTCATTTCTCGTCATTCTTTCAGCGCTATCCGGATATTTGTTCGCGGGTGGAAAAGATGCT
>JBEEIV010000090.1:0-4396 GCA_041169645.1 Bacteroidota bacterium | reverse complement strand
AACGTAAGTCAATTAACATACTGTGATTGTCTGTCCCTCCAGAAATGATCGTATAACCTAAGTTGATTATTTCTTGTGCAAAAACGGAAGCATTCTTTTGAACTTGTTTCATGTAGGTGGTGTACGATGGATCCAATGCTTCGCCAAAAGCAACTGCTTTCGCAGCAATCACATGCTCTAACGGTCCACCCTGAATGCCCGGGAATACAGCTGCGTCAAGAAGTGCACCCATCGAACGAAGGTTACCATTGTTCCATTTAATGCCAAATGGATTCTCGAAATTATGACGCATCATGATGATTCCGCCTCGTGGACCTCTCAATGTTTTGTGTGTGGTAGATGTAACGATATGGCAATGATCCAATGGATCGTTCAATAATTTTGCTGCAATCAAACCTGCTGGATGGGAAATATCTGCTAAAACCAAGGCTCCAATTTCGTCGGCTACTTTTCGAATACGGGCATAATCCCAATCACGTGAATAGGCTGATGCGCCACAAATGATCATTTTTGGTTTTTCACGACGTGCAGTTTCTTCCATTAAGTCGTAATCTACAAGTCCCGTTTCTTTTGAAACTCCGTAAAAATAGGGCTGGTATAATTTTCCTGAAAAATTAACTGGGGATCCATGGGTCAAATGACCACCATGAGATAAGTCGAAACCTAGGATTTTATCTCCTGGATTCAAACAAGCCAAAAATACAGCTGCATTCGCTTGTGCTCCTGAGTGTGGCTGTACATTCGCCCAAGTTGCACCGAAAAGTTGACACAAACGATCGATGGCTAATTGCTCTACTTGATCAACGATTTCGCATCCTCCGTAATATCGCTTTCCAGGTAGTCCCTCAGCATATTTATTGGTTAAAACACTTCCCATGGAAAGCATCACTTCATCACTGACGAAATTTTCAGATGCGATTAATTCAATTCCATGTAATTGACGGTTTTTTTCTTGGTTGATTAAATCGAAAATAGCTTGATCTTTCATGTTTGTGTTTTATGAATGCAAATATCGTAATTAAAGTCTTTTCAAATGCGACAAGGTGTGACTGAATTTTTCATATTCTTCATTCCAAATACCTTGTTCGGTCAATGTATCTATTCGAATACGGCCAGAAGCATGAATAATTTGTCTGTTTGGACCAATGATGCCGACGTGAATGATTTTGCCGCCCGCGTTAGCAAAATAAGCGAGGTCGTTTTCTTGACAATCTTCGTAACTTACGTCAGACCCAATTTGCGCTTGTTCATAGGCGTCCCGAGGTAAGTTGAATCCATGTAAGCGAAAGATTGCTTGGACGAATCCGGAACAATCGATCCCCCAAATGGACTTTCCTCCCCATAAATAAGGTGCGTTTAAATAATCCAATGAGTCTTCCCATATGGATGGGTTTTTGTGCGCCATCGCTGGACTCCGTTCAAAGGAAAATTCACCAATTTGAAAAGTGAAATCAGCTGCAATAAAACTTCCTTTCGAGGTGAAAATTGGACCATAAGAAGACTGGATAAGTAATACTTGTTCT
This sequence comes from Bacteroidota bacterium, assembly GCA_041169645.1. Lineage (GTDB taxonomy): Bacteria > Bacteroidota > Bacteroidia > Flavobacteriales_D > Crocinitomicaceae > UBA952. The sequence goes on along the minus strand of JBEEIV010000090.1, from coordinate 2,873 downwards.
TGTTGATAGCGATAGGAATCCATCCATCTGCGAAATTCTTTTTCTGTAAGTGGAAGCACTTGTTTTATGTCCAAATAACCCTCGTAGCCATCTAGCATGGTTCGGATTTTAATCCAGGGTTGACCATGTTCTAATAATTCAATCGTTTCGCCAAAAAGTAACTGGGAGACCATTTCCGATGCGTCACTCGCTTCTTTTCGTATGGGCGCGCTCGATACCAAGCAAAAGGCTTTGGTTTGACTTGGACTTATTAATTTTAAATTGTTCATATCGTCTCTCAAAAGTAGAAAATTAAAACTGATTAATACCTAATTTTACCAAAGGTAATCGATGGAGAAAGAACGACTGATATTAGTAACAAACGACGATAGTGTTAACGCGAATGGCATTCATGCGTTGGTAGAAGTAGCGCAGCAGTTCGGGCGTGTTGTTGTCGTTGCACCAGATAAACCTCAGTCAGGAATGGGACATGCCATCACGATTAATCACCCTCTTCGCTTAACAGCAACTTCCATATTTAACGGAGTAGAGGCTTATGCGTGTTCGGGAACTCCTGTAGATTGCGTGAAATTAGGTATTTATGAAGTCCTGCATCGCAAACCGGATTTTGTTTTTTCGGGGATCAACCATGGTGAAAATTCTTCCACCAATGTGCTTTATTCCGGAACGATGTCCGCCGCAATCGAAGGTGCCATGGAGGGAATCCCTTCTATCGGATTTTCATTGGCTGATTTTGATGCACATGCGGATTTTTCTGCAAGCCAATATTTTGGTGCTAAAATTGTACAAGCGCTCATCGATGCTCCCATCTCAAAAAGTGTTTGCCTCAATGTGAACGTGCCTAAATTAAGTCAGAAAGAGATCAAAGGCATCCAGGTGTGCAAGCAAGCACACGCATATTGGGCAGATCGATTTGAACGAAGAAAAGATCAATTTGGTAGGGATTATTTTTGGTTAACAGGAGAATTTGCGGATGTGGACCAACGTCCAGATACAGATTTGCAAGCCTTAAAAAATGGCTATGTCAGTGTGGTGCCGACACATTTTGATTTGACATCTTACGAAACATTACAAGAAATGAATAATTGGAACTTATGAAGAAAATAACGAAAGAACATGTGATTGGCTATTTCATTGGAATTTTAACGCCATTTGTGTTTTTACCTTTAATCGTGTTCGTATTGGCACAAGCAAATCACACCACTTTTTCCTATTTGTGGAATCAGTTATTGCATTCTACTGAATTTCAAAGTAGGTATATGTCCTTGGGTTTGATCCCCAACTTAGCTTGGTTTTATTTGTTCCTCAATCGAGAGAAATATGCATTCACACGTGGAATCATTTTTGGAATGTTGACATTTGCTCCGTTCATGATTTACGTGAATTTGATTAAATAATCATGTCGAAAAAGCGCATTTTTATCCTGTGTGGAGAGGCTTCCGGTGATTTACATGCGGCCAATCTAGTGCATGCTTGGAAGTCAAAAAATGCGCACGATGAATTTCAGGCTTGGGGAGGAGATCGCTTGGCATCCGAAGGGGTTGAAATAAAAAAACACATTCGTGATTTGGCCTTTATGGGATTTCTTGAGGTCATCTTGAATTTACCCACCATTTTGAGGAATTTCAAACGATGTAAGGCTGACATAACAGCATTTCAAGCGGATGTGTTGCTGCTGGTCGATTATCCTGGGTTCAATTTACGCATGGCCAAGTGGGCGAAAAGAAAAGGATTGAAAGTGATCTATTACATTTCTCCTACCGTTTGGGCGTGGAAAGAAAACCGCATCCACCAAATTAAAAGGGATGTTGATCGGATGTATACAATCCTGCCCTTTGAACCTGCCTTTTACCGAAAATTCGATATGGAGGTTTTTTATTTTGGACATCCTTTGTTGGATGAAATTCAACGATTCAAACAAGGGGTTGAGGCTAAATTGTCCTTGAAGTCGGAAAAACCAATTTTAGCTTTGTTACCAGGAAGTCGGAGGCAAGAATTAAAAAAGAAATTACCGCTGATGTTGAAGGCTGCAGAGGCATTCAAAGAGACGCATCAAGTAATCATAGCTTGCGCCCCCAATTTACCCATTTCTTTTTACAAGGAATTCCAGTTAAGTGATCATGTTTCGTTGATTCAGAATCAAACCTATCAGCTCCTTTCTCAAGCAAATTTGGCGTTGGTCACTTCTGGAACAGCAACCCTGGAAACAGCATTGTTTCGGGTCCCACAAGTCGTTTGTTATAAGAGCTCCTTTCTATCGTATCGAATAGCGAAGGCTTTGGTTAAAATTAAGTTCATTTCGTTGGTGAATTTAATCATGGACAAAGAATTGGTGCGTGAACTCATTCAAGATGAGTGTTCGAGCGAATTGATGGTGCTTGAATTGCGCAAAATAGCTAATGGACAAGCAGCAAGAAACGAACTATTGGAAGAATATGAACAGTTAATTCAGCTTCTTGGTCAAAATGGCTGCAGTGATAAAATGGCGGAGGATTTAATTCAATATGTACACTAGATGATGCGCTTATTCTTCGGTATTTTCTTACTCATATTCAATGTTTCGCATGGACAGCAAATCCGAATTGGACTTTTTTCTGATAAAACGATAAAAGAGGTGGAGGGAATTGTTGGAAAAGGGACGTATTTTGTTTTTAAAGACTCGGTTCAGTTGGCAAAATTGGGTCCTGCAGATGTTTTCAAAGCTTCTTATTCAGCTGGATTTGTACGGGTATTGGTCAATGGAGTAGAGAAGGCCAAGGGAAAATCGATCCGATTGATTCAAGATAAGCAGGAGGATTACCTTCAACTTAAACTGATTCAGCCTTCCTCGAAACAACGCTCGTATGAAGGAGATTTTGATATTGAAATCCGAA
>JBEEIV010000089.1:0-3119 GCA_041169645.1 Bacteroidota bacterium | reverse complement strand
TTGGCTTTAGTTATACACCCGGTCAAAAGTACATGCGGGAACCTTATAGAAAAGTCGTATTAGGATCAGCCTGGCCTACGTTCAGCATCCATTTCGAGCGGGGAATTCCAAATTTGTTCGGTAGTGATGTTGACCATGCGTACCTCCAAACAGAGCTGCAACAATCCTTCAAAATTTCAACCTTGGGCACCATGAATTACCGACTATCCGTTGGGAAATTCATCAGTGCACGGCAATTGTACAATCCAGATTACAAATTTCAACGACAAAGTGATCCCATATGGTTTTCAAATCCACTTTATTCCTTCCAAGGATTAGATACTACACTTCCAACCATAGACTATGTATTTCAAGCACACGTTGTTCACCATGACAATGGTGCCATTTTAAACAAAATTCCTTATTTCAAAAAAACGAGAATAGGGCTGGTAGCTGGTGCTGGTGCAATGTATGTCAAGGAATATGATTGGCAACATTATGAAGTACTTGGGGGACTGGAGCGCAACTTTAAAATGTCGAGAAGACGCCTGCGGATTGGTATTTACGGGGTGATTTCCGATGGGAACAACATTCAACCAACCTTCGACTGGAAGGTTTCTTTCGCCTTGTTGGACGACCGTAACATGAAATGGAATTTTTAATTTTCCGTTTCGACTGTTTCCTTTTTCTTTGGGAAATACTTTCGTTGTCGAATGAGAATCAATATAACTCCGGTAGAAATGCTTGCATCAGCGATATTCCATATGGCAGGAAAGATTTGTTCCCCACCCACCATTGGCATCCATTTAGGCCAATTTACGTTGAATTGAAACATATCCACCACACTTCCCAACATAAATCCTTGGTGCCTTAATTCAACTGTCTGCTTGAGTCCATAATCAGAACAGACTCCTTTGATTCCTGATCCAGGCATATGATTGAAGGAATCACAAGGATTCAAAGGAAAGAAAAAATCGTAGCACATCGAATCAATTAAATTTCCCGCTGCACCGGCTAAAATCAATCCGAATACAAGTAGAAACTCGAGTGAGGCTGCTTTTTTGGCTTGCTTAACCACGTAATATACCAAGAATCCTATTGCTATTAATCGAAAAATACTCAAGGCAAGTTTGTGCCAAATACCCGAACCAAAGGTGGTTCCAAAGGCCATTCCTGGATTCTCAATGTAATGCAAGACAAACCAATCACCAAAAACAGCTTGCGTTTCGCCCGGCTCAAAAGAGGATTTGATGTAAATCTTCATCCATTGATCTAGGATCAGCAACACAAGCACGAGAAGAAAGACGTAACTCAGTTTTTTCCTCACTACTTCTGCGCATTTTTCGCGTCAATACTCATGGTTGCGTGTGGAACGAGGCGCAATCTTTCCTTAGGAATCAAGGTTCCATTTACACGACAAATACCATAGGTTTTATTTTCAATGCGCATCAACGCAGCGTTCAGATTTTGAATAAACTTCTCCTGTCGAGCAGCCAACTGAGCTACTTCTTCGCGAGATAAGGTTTCTGAGCCATCTTCCATCATGTTAAACGTACGACCCGTATCGTCTGTACCATGATCATCATTATGTGACAAGGATCCAATCAGAAGTGTGTAATCTTCTTGGGCCTCTTTCAATTTATTTAAAATCAACTCCTTGAATTCTTCAAGGTCTGCATCTGAATACCTATTTCTTTCTTTATTCATAACCAATTTCTTACAGTTCTTCCCTGAAATTCAAGGAAAGCAAATATATCATTTTTACCGAAAAACCTCAACCAATTTGGAATTAATTTCATGTTAATTCAGTCATTTTGAACAAATGCGGCGAGTTATTCACAATCATACGAAGTACCCGTGAGAAAAAAGTAACTTCGTACTATGATTCGTCTGTTTTTAGACAACCGAACTGCGGTTTTATTATTGCTACCATTCATTATTGGTGTCTATGTCATAGGCTCTGTATTCAGTGTGGATCAAGGCCTAATACACCGTTCAAACGGATTGTTTTTTCACTCAGAAGTTGCTGGTGGATTTTGGACGTATCTCCTTCAGTCATTTCTCATACTTGCAAATGCGGTGTTTCTTAATGCGGTGTTCAATAGCCACGAATTTTTAGACAAAAACACTTACATTATCAGCTTGATTTATGTGGTCATGACCCCCATGTTTGTGCCCTTGAATCAGTTTAGCCCGGTATTAATCGCCCACTTTTTCTTAATAGCCACACTGAGCATTATTTTTCAGTTAAAGCAAAACACAGACGGAAAAATGACGGTATTCAATGCCGGAATTCTGTTCAGTTTTGCCATGATTTGCCTTCCCTACTTGCTGCTGTTAATTCCAGTGATTTTAATTATGAACGTGATCATACGTCCTTTTTTATGGCGTGAATTGTTTTTATGTCTTGCCGGAATGAGCCTTCCGCTGATTTATTATGTAAGCTACCTCTTTCTTTCGGATCAATTTCAATTCACATGGTCCTTACCCGTTTGGAAACTCCACGATTATAAAACGACATTGAACAAATATCCCATGGTAGGACTTTTCTTTATCCTACTGTTCATTAGTCTCTTTAGTTTGGGAGCACGTATGTTGAAGTCATCACTCAGATTGAAAAAGCAAATTCAAATGTTGGGCTTGTTATTTTCCGTTTTGATTGTCATTGGAAGCATTGATTTCTTTACGAGTGGCACCCTACTCTACTTATCCATAGCAATCATTCCACTAAGTTATTTTTTAACCTATGCTTTTTTGAGCAAACGGTCCGGCATCCTTGCAAATATTTTTTTCTATTTAACCGCTTTGTATTCGTTCGTGAAATTTTTTATCAGCTTCACGTGAGAGCAGTTTAATTGATTAATTTTGAACCATAATTTAAGATAAAGATGAAATTTGGAGTAGTTACGTTTCCTGGCTCTAATTGCGATCAAGACATGATCTATGTGTTGAAAGATATGTTAGGACAACAAGTTGAGCATTTGTGGCACAAAGATACAGACCTAAAAAATGTTGATATGGTCATCATTCCAGGAGGGTTTTCATACGGTGATTACTTGCGCTCTGGAGCAATTGCGAAATTTTCGCCCATCATGACAGAAGTGATGCGTCACGCGGAGAAAGGCGGCTACGTTATGGGG
>JBEEIV010000088.1:0-3789 GCA_041169645.1 Bacteroidota bacterium | reverse complement strand
CAACACCTTCCTTAATTACCACATCAGATGCGGGCGCAGGTGTTGGGTACACCGGACTGCGCATAAGAGGTGTCGATGCTACCCGCATTAATGTCACGATTAATGGCATACCAGTGAATGATCCGGAATCACATGCTGTTTATTGGGTGAACATGCCGGATTTAGTGTCGTCTATTGAAAACATTCAAATACAACGTGGCGTGGGTTCCTCCTCAAATGGTGCTGCTTCTTTTGGCGCAAGTGTGAACATTAAAACCCAAGACATTTCCGAAAAACCATTTGGCTCAATTGATCAATCCATTGGTTCATTTGGAACAACCAAAACAACCGTAAAGGCGGGGACCGGAATCATCAATAAACACTTTTCTTTGGAGACAAGGTTTTCAACTATTCAATCAGACGGTTACCTTGATCGCGCAAGTTCGGATTTAAAATCATATTTCATTTCTGGTGCCTACATTGGCGAAAAATCCATCTTGAAAGCCATTTTGTTTAGCGGAAAAGAAATTACTTACCAAGCTTGGTATGGAACACCAGAAAGCCGAGTGAAAGGAGATTCCGCAGCGATGATCGCTTATGCAGACCGTAATTATTTAAGTGCAGAGGACCGAGAGAACTTATTAAATTCAGGAAGAACGTATAATTTTTATACGTATGAAAATGAAGTAGATAACTACCAACAAGATAATTACCAATTGCATTTCACACATACCTTCAATGATCAATTAATTTTGAACGTAGCAGGTCACTACACGTACGGCAGGGGATACTACGAACAATACCGAAAAGGGGAGAATTTATCCGATTATAACTTGAATCCAGTTATACTTGGATCAGACACGGTTCAACAAACGGATTTAATTCGTCGCTTGTGGTTAGACAATGATTTTATTGGGGGGGTATATGGATTAACCTATAAACCGAACGCTCATTTTGACTTTGTTTTTGGTGGATCGGCGAATACTTATTTTGGAAGACACTTTGGTGAAATAATCTGGGCACAATATGCTTCCAATAGTGAAATTTACCAACGATATTACAGTAACGATTCGAGAAAATCGGAGCTCAGTTCCTATGTAAAAGCTGTATATAAAAGAGACCGTTTCGATGTCTTTACCGATTTACAATTTAGACATGTCGACTACTCATTTATTGGTAAAGAATTAGTGAATGGAATTCCCGTTGACGTGACACAAGCGGTTCAATTTAATTTTTTCAATCCAAAAGTTGGTGGGAGTTTTAAAATTAATAATAATCAGTCCTTGTACGTGAATGGTGGAATCAGTCATAGAGAACCAGTTCGTGCGGATTTTGTGGAGAGTACAGCTCAAAATCGTCCAACATTTGAAACATTGAGGGATGTTGAACTTGGATATAATTGGAATGCTACACGCTTTTCTCTGACAACAAATCTTTATTGGATGAATTACCGAAATCAATTATTGTTAACAGGGGAAATCAACGATGTAGGAGCATATGTTCATACAAATGTGGCGAAAAGCCATCGTGTTGGAATTGAAGTCTACGGTTCATTTCGCATGAATAGTCAACTGAAAATTACCGGAGCCTTGACCTTAAGTCAAAATAAAATTGCTCGGTTTGATGAATATTTGGATGTCTATTTGGATACGATGCCTTTCTACATACAACAGATTATTCCACACCAAAATACGGACATGTCATTTTCTCCGAATGTCATTGGAAACATAGGTCTAGAATGGATTCCTATACCGAACGTTAATCTTTCATGGATGACGAAGTATGTAGGGCGGCAATTTTTAGACAACACAGGAAATGTTCAGCGTAGCATCGACCCGTATAGTTTCTCTACATTTCAAGTGAACTATTCCATTTTTGATAAATTCTGTAGGGAAATCCAATTAGGATTCATGCTTAATAATGTGTTCAATCAACTGTATGAAAACAATGGCTATACGTTCTCCTATATGCAAGGTGGACAAACCACAACCGAGAATTTTTATTATCCCCAAGCGGGAAGAAATTTCTTAGTCCGTGTGCTCTTGAAGTTTTAATTGTACTTTTGAGAAAACTTTGTTTTATGAAAATTCTATTTTTCTTCATCTGTCTTTTCGGTATTTCATCCATTCATGCACAACAAGAAAATAGATTTGGTCCTGCTGGAACCAAGCTTGTCACTAGTCCTCCGGATTCCATCGTGAGTTTCCCTGATGAAGAGGCTGAATACCCTGGGGGTTTTGAAGTGATGAATGATTTTATTTTCATGAACTTTATAATGCCAGATAACTACATGGATTCCATGTCCTGGAATTTTGATAATGCACGAATTTACGTGTCATTTATCGTGGAAAGAGATGGTACATTGAGCAATGTGACCATTGAAAAAGGGTATGATGAAATTATGGATTCCATCGCTGTATCGATTGTCAACCAAATGCCAAAATGGACCGCTGCACAAAAGAATGGACTCCCTGTTCGCTCATTGATGCGCATTCCGATTAATATTGAAGAAGCAATCTTTGGTCCAGATTTAGGCGAATTCGATGAGGAAGAAATAGAAGAGGAAGATGCTCCTCGAAGATTTGGAAATGGACATTTCTCAGGATTTGACATCTATATGTCTCAGTTCATGAACGGAAACGGCGGAATGCAATTTGACAACCACCCATATTGGGAAAACAATGAAGTGAAATCCATCGGATTGAATTATAATGTGTTTGATCTGAAATTTCCAATAGCTGGGGAACATTTGGGAATCACCACTGGACTGGGGGTTGGTTTTCAAAGTTATAGTTTCCAAAACAATTATGTACTTCAGCATACGGCAGATACCATTTACGCGGTTAGTGATACGATTTATGAATTCGCATCTAATAAATTGCAAGTGGGCACGGTATCGATTCCGTTGTTCTTAGATTATTCTTCTAATGTCGATTTTGAAAAAAGCTTCTATGTTGCTGCAGGATTCATTGGGACGTATAATTATGGAAGCAAGCAACGTTTGACTGGAACTTATGCGAATGGTGATTTATTTGATAATTCCACCATTTCAAACTTCAATATGAATCGTTGGACCTTAGACGCAACTGTGCGTTTAGGTTATGGTCATTTTGGCATGTTCGTGAGCTACCAACTCAATCCAATGTTTCAGTCTGGACATACCATACCCGTATATCCTTTCAGAATTGGATTTAATCTATTGTTAGGTGTCTAAGATCTGAAAAATACAAGTCAAGCAAGTCATTTCCAGCTAAAAAAGCAGTGAAATCCATGCGTTTTTTTCCTTCGGCCTGAATTTCTTTAATTAACACACATCCATTTCCGCTCGGAAAAACAATGCCTTCTGATACCGCAAATGGACCATCGTATCGAAGTGGATCTTTCAATATTAAAACACTGGATTCAAATAACTTAAAACTAATCCACTTTTCTTTTTTTCGTGACCATAATTTACACCAAGCAGCTGGATATGGGGATAATCCTCGGATACAATTGTGGTTGGTTAGCGCATCTTTATTCCAATCAATTTCACAATCAGCCTTAAATATTTTTGGTGCAAATGGAACACTCATATCCGCTAAGTCTTGAACCATTGTTTGCACTGATCCTGAACAAATTTGATGAGCGGTTTCTACTGTTAACGTCGCGCCTAGACGCATAAGTTCATCGTGTAGTTCTCCAGCCGTTTGTTCTGCTGAAATGGAAGTTGTTTTTTGAGCAATGATGGCGCCGGCATCAATTTTTTCATTGATAAAAAAGGTACTAACACCTGTTTCCGTTTCACCATTCATGATCGCCCAATTAATCGGC
>JBEEIV010000087.1:0-3623 GCA_041169645.1 Bacteroidota bacterium | reverse complement strand
TATCTAAAATATCAAGTAGAAACAAACATTCTTTTTGCCGAATCTTATTTTAAAGAACTTGGAATAGAAATGGATTCTTCCGTATTACCAGGAAAAGATTTTGACCATGAAGTAATACGTTACTCCGTAAGCATTGATGCCGATTTAATATCAATTATGAATTTAAATCGTCAAGGGATACTTGGTGTGTTCACAACGAGTTATGAGCAAGCTATTATTACCAACGACGCACTAATTCCAACGCTCATTTTGAATCCAGTTGAAACAACTGAAATTTATGGTGCTTGGTTTGATTAATTAAGATGTCAAAATTAATTACCCTAAACGAGTTTATCCTGCTTAATCAGCAGGATTTTCCTTTTGCTACAGGTGAATTATCTTCAATCCTTAATGACATAGCACTGGCGTCAAAGCTTATAAGTCGCGACGTGAGAATGGCGGGTTTGGCAGATCACATTCTAGGAGCACAAGGGAATGTAAATGTTCAGGGAGAAGCCCAACAAAAATTAGATGTTTTTGCCGATGATGCCTTCATTAAAGCTTTTTCAGCGAGTGGTGTTATTTGTGGAATTGCTTCCGAAGAAAACGATGACTTTGTTGCTTTCGATTCCGAAGCTGCCAAACAAGGAAAGTATGTCGTTCTGTTTGATCCGTTAGACGGCTCAAGTAATATTGATGTAAATGTTTCCATAGGCACCATTTTTTCAATTTACAGAAGAGTTTCCGATGTGGGAAGTCCGGCAACCCTTGATGACATGCTTCAACCAGGAACCGCTCAAGTTGCCGCGGGGTATGTGCTTTATGGTTCCTCTACCATGCTGGTTTATACCACCGGAAAAGGAGTTCATGGATTTACCCTAGACCCTTCGATTGGCGAATATTGTCTTTCACATCCATCCATGCAAATGCCTGAAAATGGTCGTTTATATGCAATGAATGAAGGAAACATCAATGAATGTGACCCCGGTTTGGTCAAATATATTCAGTATTGTCAAAGCAGAGAAAATCAGACCGGAATGCCCTATTCTGGAAGATATATAGGTTCCTTAGTGGCAGATTTCCACAGAAATCTGATTAAAGGAGGGATTTATATCTATCCAGCGGTGGAAGCATCACCCGAAGGTAGGTTGCGTTTGTTATATGAATGTAATCCCTTAGCCTTTCTTGCTGAACAAGCCGGCGGCTTAGCGACCACTGGAAAAACCCGAATCATGGAAATTGCTCCGACAAGTTTACATCAGCGTGTACCTTACTTTGTTGGTTCCAAGCTTATGGTAGAAAAAGCCATGTCTTTTTTGAAATAATTCGTATCCGTTTTCTTTTGATTGCCTACCTTTGAGCCCCGCATGGAAAATCGCTCGGCGCTTTCGATTGTTCAGCAATCTCCGGAAATTTCAGCAACGCTAAACGTATTGCGTAGTGGAGAAAAAACGCTCCAATGGGAAGGCTTAGTTGGTTCTTCCTTGGCCTTTTACGCGGCGGCTACAGCAGAAATCAAAGGCGGAAAACATTTATTTATTCTTGAAGATAAAGAAGCTGCAGCTTATTTCTTAAATGATTTACAAGGAATATGTGGTAGCAATGAAAAGGCGTTGTTCTTCCCGGCATCCATGAAAAATCCATACCAGTTAGAGGATACAGACAATGCGAATGTAGTCTATCGCGCTGAAGTCTTGGAGCGCATGAACTCAGATAAAAAAGTGCTCATTGTTACCTATCCGGAAGCATTATTCGAAAAAGTGCCTACCCAACGAAAATTGGTAAATCACACCATGAAAATTGAGGTTGGAAAGGAATATACAGTTGACTTTTTAAATGAATTACTCTTAGAATATGGGTTTGATCGCGTGGATTTTGTTTACCATCCCGGACAATTTGCAATTCGTGGAGGAATTTTAGATGTCTTTTCATTTTCTGCCGACCACCCCTTTAGAATCGAATTTTTTGGTGATGAGGTTGAAACGATTCGAGGATTTGATGCTACATCTCAACGTTCTCAAGCCAATTACAGTTTTTTCAATGTCATTCCAAATGTTCAATCAACCCATTTATTAGCGGAAGTTTCTGATTTGTTCTCCTACCTTGGAAGTGATGCGATGTGCTGGATTCACAATGTTGAAGTCTTTGAAGATACGATTTCCAACATGTTTGATAAGGCGAAAACAATTTATACAAAATCAAGCACTACAATTCCATTAACACCTCCTGAGGATTTGTTTTTGGATCGTGTTCAATTGCATGATTCATTAGCTAAAATACCGTCCATTCACTGGGGAAAAGCAGTAAATAAAAACATTAAAGCATCGGTCGTTTTTAAATCGATCGCACAACCTGCATTCAATAAAAACTTCGACCTGCTAAGAAAAGACCTAACGCAATATGCAACGGAGGGATACACCCTTCATTTTTTTTCTAACCAGCCTCGACAACTCGAACGCTTAGAACAAATTTTCGTGGATACAGGGGATGGAATTCCAATCATTCGAAACCATTTTGCCTTGCATGAAGGGTTTATTCTACCCTCGCAAAAATTACTTTGTTATACAGACCATCAAGTGTTTGAACGATACCACCGCTTTCAACTGAAAGAAGGATTTCGTCAAGCCAGCCAAGCACTTACCCTCAAGGAATTGTATAACCTTCAAAAAGGAGATTATGTTACCCACATTGATCACGGGGTGGGGATGTTTTCCGGCCTTGAAACGATTGATGTTAATGGAAAACCTCAAGAAGCTGTTCGTTTGGTGTATAAAGACGGTGATGTGCTGTATGTTGGAATCCACTCGCTGCATCGCATATCGAAGTTTACCGGAAAAGAAGGGGCTATTCCAAAAGTTAACAAGTTAGGAACGCAAGCTTGGGCAACCTTAAAGAATAAGACCAAGAAGAAAATAAAGGAGCTGGCCTATGACTTGATTCAGTTATATGCTACCCGAAAAGCCCAACCGGGATTTTCATTCTCTCCAGATTCTTACCTACAAAATGAGTTGGAAGCCTCTTTTATGTATGAGGACACACAAGATCAGTTTAAGGCGACGCAGGATGTAAAAAAAGATATGGAATCCGCTTTGCCAATGGATCGTTTGGTGTGTGGTGATGTGGGCTTCGGTAAAACAGAGGTCGCGGTGCGCGCCGCGTTCAAAGCATTGTGTGATGGTAAACAAGTGGCGGTATTGGTGCCAACCACTATTCTCTCTATGCAACATTATCGAACCTTCAAAGAGCGTTTGAAAGATTTTCCGTGCACCGTAGATTATATCAATCGCTTTAAATCAGCAAAAGACACAAGTGAGACCCTTCAACGCTTAAAAGAGGGAAAAATTGATATACTCATTGGAACGCATGCGATTGTGGCCGGTAAGGTGAAATTCAAGGACCTCGGACTCATGATCATTGATGAGGAACAAAAATTTGGTGTTGCGGTAAAGGATAAATTAAAAACGATTCGAGCTACTGTAGATACCTTAACGTTAACGGCTACACCCATTCCAAGAACGCTACAATTCTCGTTGATGGGCGCACGTGATTTGAGCATCATTAATACGCCGCCTCCGAACCGTCAACCGGTACTAACGGAGATTATTTCCTTCGACGAAGAGATTATCCGGGATGCCATTTCTTAC
>JBEEIV010000086.1:0-3659 GCA_041169645.1 Bacteroidota bacterium | reverse complement strand
TACTTTGCGCGATACTTTTAACCTCAATATGAGTCAAAATCAGGAAAACACGCATATTGAGTCCGGATTAGTCTCTTTGGATGTGGTCAACGCATTTCCTTTTAGCTGTGATCCAGTGCTGTATTTTTTAAATGAAAATGGTCAAATTATTCATTCAGCGGTCGGAAGTAGTCAAATTTCTTCCTGTGAAATGGGTATGATTGATCCAATAGATGGATTAAAAAAACAACATTCGCACATCGAATTTGTCTTAACGAATGAACTGTTAACAGATCTTGCTCAGATAAAAAAGGTCCTGGTGGAAGCGCGTTTTGACTCACCAAATGTTTCCACAGGCCTCAGCGAACCAAAGCAGGTGCAATCACATGCTTTTCTATCGTTTAAATTGCGCATGAAATTAAATACCAAAGTCGTCTTATGAAAAACTTCCTGAGTGTAATGGTGTTGCTGTTGAGTTATACTTCGTTTAGTCAGCATTTTTTACCACTGGTCCAGGATACCTCTGGGGAAAACAAAGGTGTGATCGCTTTTAGTTCAAACGGTGATTATGCCTCCAATGCGATGGGGAAGGACATTGTCAAATCTTTTTTTTACGGTGGATACATCGATCAAGAAATGAAAAACAATAGCATTCAACGACTTCAAAACATCAATCAATTCGGATTAGATATGAATGCAGAATTGGTGTATCGTTCAAAGTCCAATGTATCCAAAAACGAAAACAAGCCCTTCTATTCAACTGGCATGATTTTTCAAGCTGGTTTTCATTCGTTTTCATCTGTGTTGTTTTCAAAAGATGCGTTTAGATATGTTTTTGAAGGCAATAGTTTGTTTTTGGGCGATACCGCTGATTTCTCTGGAACAAGGTTTCAATCGCTTGCGTATTCGAAAATAGGATTTGGTTTGTTTAATCGAAACACCCATAATTCCATTGTTTTGAATGTCTTATCCTTGAATAATTACTCAAATGGTGGGATATCCACCGGAACGATCGCACAAAATGTACCGAACGATTCCATTTCTTTGACGTATGATGGAGGATTTTCATTTGCCAATCAATCTGGTTTTTCGAAAGGATTAGGGCTTTCATTTGATGTAGATTATCGCTTTAAAACAATGGAGAATGACCGTGCAATGACCTTTCAGTTTTTAGCAAAAAACATCGGCTTCATTGTGCCAAGTGGAAATGTCACAACCTACCAAGCGGATTCGAATTTTACCTATACAGGATTTCATTTGGACCAATTAACGCAACAAAATCTTTTACATACTGATCGGTTAATGGATACATTAGGAATTGAAAAAACGTCACGAAAAACCACGTTATTGGTTCCTGGATTTATTCAATTTTCAAAATTAGTAGACATGAATTCATCAAAGCGCATTCAAAGCTTTTACGGTGCGCGCATGTTCTTGTCTAAAAACTATATACCTTTTTTCTTTGTGGGGGCACATGGTCGCGTAACGAAAAAATGGTCAACAGGAATCAGTGCTTCGTATGGTGGATTCTCACAACTAAAATGGGGAATGTACTCTTCTTTTCAAATCAATCGTTGGAATGTTGGTGTTGCAAGTGAGAATTTATTGAGTAAAACAGGTGAATCCATTATAATTCAGGTGAAATGCGCATTTTAGTCTTTTTTGTATTCCTCATGTTTGTTTCGGTGAATGCTACATCATGGTCTCAACATTATTTCTATAAATTGTATTCAGGAAATGGATTTGACCGAGGTGAAGACGTCATCGAAACTTCTGATTCATCTTTTGTCATTGCAGGAAGTTCTGGAAGTTGGGGCGAAAATGCTCAAGCTTTTATGATGAAGATTGATTCGACTGGAAATTACCTTTGGAGCCATGCGTATGGTGGGGACGAATCAGAGGAAGCGGTGAGTGTCATACAACGTCCTGGGATCGGGTATTATTTGGCGGGAATGACGAATTCTGTCAGTCAAGGGAATTTTGATGCCATGTTAATAAAAACGGATGAAGTTGGGAATCAGGTCTGGATGAAAACGTATGCTCATCCAGCTTGGGATCGTATAAACGATGCAATGATGACCAAGGATACCGGCATTGTGATGGTGGGTTATCGTCAAGCCACAATGGGAGCAGCTTCGGACATTTTGCTTATGCGTCTAACAAAAGAAGGAGATACGGTTTGGACCAAAACTATTGGAACTGTTGGGGATGATCGAGCAAATGCCATTGTATCCTTCCAAGATTCTCTGTATTACGTGGTGGGCGACATGTTTGTTCCTGATTCCAATTTAGTGAAAGGAGTATTGATTAAATTCAACGATCAAGGTGTGGTTTTGTCCCAAGAAATGATCGGTAATGCACACGGAAACTACCATCTTTCCGATATCGAAAACGGGGAAGATAAGATTTTTATTGTTGGTAATAGGGAAGTGACTCCAACGAATCACGATCAATTATTTCGGATCTTAGATGGAAATGGCGTATTTCAAAATGAACACAATGAACCGGATGATCCAACCTCAACGGTTGTTGAAGATCGCAAATATACACAAGTTACATTCTTGCCTGATCCTTATTACAAGGTTTCCATCGCGCTTCAATATCAAAACCTCACTCAAAGCACTTATTCTAAAGACCTAACCCTTGGTTTTTTTGAGGTGGCAAATGGAAATTGGTTGGTAGGACAACCTTCTACGACCATTATCAATCAGGGCGAAGATCAGTGCAATCAAATGTATACAACACATGATGGTGGATTCATTGCTGTTGGATACAATAGCGTCGTTGGGGATGGACAAAATGCAGTGAATGGTGGTGGAAACATCTTCGTGCTAAAAGTTTTTCCAAATCAATTTCAGGCACTCGTTACGGACACGGTGTTTACTTTGAATCAGCTGGTTGAAACGATTGAGTTGAATCAAACTATGGTTGAATTGTCCTTTTATCCCAATCCAACAACAAATAACTTATTTGTCAGTATGAGTGAGCAGGTGAGTGGGGATTATTCGGTGTGTGACCTTATGGGTAAATGTATCTTAAAGGGTACGCTTGAACCTCATTTTACCATAGAAACGGCCACTTGGAATCAAGGAGTTTACTTCTTGAATATCGGAAATCACTCCTTCAAATTCATGAAGCAATAGGTAATTATTATTTAGCGCGGCGATCTAGTTCTTTCATGATCAACGATAATTCACGTCCCGTTTGACCAGCAACGGAAGTGTTTTCGTCCGCACGACGCAATAAATAGGGGAGTACTTCTTTTACAGGTCCAAATGGCACATATTTAGCCACACGGTAATGTGAATGGGCAACGTTGTACGAAATATGATCGCTCATTCCTAAAAGTTGTGCGAAATAGAATTGCTCGCTTTGGGGATCAACTTGTGCTTCTTGCATCAGGCTCATTAAAAGTGCCGAACTATCTTCATTGTGCGTTCCAGCACACAAAGAGAAAACGTCGCGATTGTCTAAGATTATTTTTAGTCCCGTGTTGTAATCTTTGTCTGTATCGGCTTTTGTAGCTTGAATGGGTGAAGGATATCCTTTTTCGGCTGCGCGTGCACGTTCTTTTTCCATATAAGCACCTCGCACCAATTTGATCCCATATTTCACTTTGTGTTCTTTTGCTAAGGTCAGACAATCTTGTAGGAAGTTCAATCGATCATGACGGTACATTT
>JBEEIV010000085.1:0-10560 GCA_041169645.1 Bacteroidota bacterium | reverse complement strand
TTTTGCCACATCTTTTTCAAAATAGGCTGAAACATCGTGTCTAAATACAGATTCGAAGAATGTGTGCTTTAAAAAAGGAACGCGTACTTCCAGTGAATTCGCCATGCTGGCACGATCAATTTTTGTTAAAACTAATTCACCCATGAAGCACTTGATGTCCAAATATTGTATCGCTTTAACTGGACTCAACTCTGACCGAAGGTGTTTTTGATAGAACCAATGAATGTCTTCCCCGATAGCACCATGAAAAGATTCCGTGAACATTTCCGTCAATTCTGTGCGATTAAATTCACCCATGGACATCGATTTTGCATAGAAAGATTTCAATTTTGGTTTTGACCGTAAAAACGAAAAAACTCCTTTTTTTTGCGCTTCCACCCACTCTTTTTGCCAATGGTAACCGAGAAATAACTCGTCCGCTCCTTCCCCACTCAACACCGCTTTTCGCGATCGGCGTGCTAACTGCGAAACCGCATAGGTTGGAACGATGGAAATATCAGCAATGGGCTCGTCGTAAACCTCCGGCATCAAATCAAGCAAAGTCAAACTTTCCTCATTCAATGTTACCTTCTGATTGTTCACTCCGAGTTCTTCGCTTAATTTCTCCGCAAACTGATCTTCCGATCCAGACCATGATTCAAATCCAACGGTAAATGTTTCAAGCTCCTCTTTTTTCTCTGTTTGAGCAGCAGCTAAAACTAAGGCTGAAGAATCATAGCCACCGCTTAAAAATGAACCTACGGGCACATCCGCACGCAAGTGCTCTACTACAGCTGATTGTAATTCCAATTGAAATTCCTGAGAAAAGGTCTCTTTTCCTTTTTTATCCTTTGACTCTGAGAGGGTCCAATAATAAGATTTTGCTTGCTGAAACGTACGTAAATCAAGCACCATATATTGAGCCGGCTCTAATTTTTCAATATTCTGCCATATCGTTTTAGGTGATGGAACGTATCGGTAAACGAAAAAGTCCATTACTGCGGAAGGATTCATTTTTTTTGGCACATCAGGACATGCGACAAGCGCCTTTAATTCAGATGCAAACAGGAAGCGGTCATCTTGCAGGGTGAAATAAAGCGGTTTGATTCCAAATCGATCACGAACTAAGATAACTTGCTGTTTTTTTTGATCAAACAAGGCAATAGCAAACATACCTTCCAGTTTTGACAGAAAATCCAGTCCCCACTTTTGATAAGCTGCTAAAATTACTTCTGTATCCGTTTGAGTGCAAAATGGATAATCCTCCACTAACTCGGCACGAATGGACTCGAAATTATAGATTTCACCATTAAACGAAATGACCACGTTCTCATCATTAGCCAACATCGGTTGTTTACCAAGTTCACTTAAATCAAAAAACGACAAACGACGGTGTCCAAACGCGACTTTTTTATCCTCTGAAAACCACATCCCTTCGCCATCTGGACCGCGATGTGTAAGTGTTTGGAGCATCGAATGAAACACTGTTTCATCCACTTTTTGATTTCGTTCAATTTGTCCTAATATCCCACACATCCTACTTCACAATTCGTCGATAATAAGCCCATTGAGCAAGCATAGAATAAAACCATTGAATGCGAAATAGTTTACGCTTCTCTCTTTTTTCCAATGAAACGTTTTCTAATATTTGACGCGCTTCAAATACAATGGATTCAAAAACCTCTAAGTGATACAATTCAAAAAGCGCATTGGACCTTAATTTCTGTAAAAAATAAATATGAGACCAATGGAATGCGCGTTTGGATCCTTTTGAAATTCCTTTTAAATGATTCCGGTAAACACTCATCACTTCAGGCAGGTACTTAAATTTGCTTTTCGCAATAGCAAAACACGTAATTTTCCAGGTGACACTGTACTCATCTTTGATGTCGTCCCAGGGAATGGTTGGAATGAAATCAGTTCGAACAACGATGGAAGAAGTCGGAAGAATCAAGCGCTTAATCAAATTATTCGGAAAAATTTCATCCAGATAGTGGTACCTTTCATGGTAAGATTGATTTCCTTTAAACAATATTTCGTCTGCGCCATTTTCATGTTGAAATTGAGCATTATGAATGCACCCATTGAATGCAGGATTCGCATCCAAGAAATCAATTTGCTTCTGTAATTTTAGAGGGTCAATCCAAAAATCATCGCCATCCAACAAAGCAAAATAAGGTGCATTTACTTGCGCCAACAAGCGTTTTGCACTCGAGACAATTCCTTCGTTCTTACTTTGAAAAAAGCATTTAACGGAAGGCATTTCATGCGAAGCAAGATACGCTTCGATTTTCGCTTGAGTTCCATCCTGAGATCCATCGTCTGAAATGAATACGTGAACGTCAAATTTTGTTTGCTGAATGCGAATTCCTTCTAATGCCTTTTCTATAAAATCGGCATGATTATACGTGAACAAAAGGACATTTACTTTCATTTGAGCGCGAAATAAATTTCTTTTAATTCCGCTAAGGAAATGTTGGAAATCGCCCCTTTATTCAATTGACGATTGCCTAAAAATGAATTTCGTCCATGCAGCACGTACCCGTCTTGAAAAAACACAGCTTGACCACGTTGCAACTTAAGCTCGGTTAATTCGCCACTTTTTTCGACGTACTTATCCAAAAAAGCTTTGAATCGTTCTATTAATGCTGAATTTTGTTCATCGTCTTTCGCTCGGTAATAATTCCAATTTACTTTCCAAGCATTCGCCTTTTTCTGTAGAATATAATCGATGCGAGACGTAAAAGCGGAGGCATTTCTACCGAAATGAATTTGCGTTTCTTGCAACGCTAAAAGCAAGTCCGGATCTTCTCTTTCGAGCATTTCCACCAATTGATCTGGGTCAAAAAAGGTCGTTGCTCCTCCATAACTGGCTTGTTCCACACAATAGAAAAAAGAAACAGGCATTTCCTGATGAAAATAGCCGTAATCTGTGTGCAAGGGCTGATACGTATTACTGGTCTTGTAGGCGTTTGGTCCTTGCGGATCGTATTTGATTTCTGTCCATTGATTGGACGTCATTTGTCCAGAAAAAGGATCTTCTTCGTATTGAATGACGGTACCGAGTGTGTTCGCAAGCGCGAGCGTCGCGTGTTCGATTTCGCTTAAATCAGTTGTTTGAAAATCGACTAACACAACTTTGTGTTCATTGAAAATGGAACAAAATTGTTCTGGTGTTGGTTGAACTAAATGGGAAATGAATTTCATATGCCTCACAAAAACTTCGTTCCATCGGGAAGATCCTCGGTCACAATTTTACCGACGCCTACCCTTACTTTCTCTCCAATTTTAACTCCAGGCATAATCACCGCATTTGTTCCCACATAAGAAAAAGCACCAATTTCAACATTTCCCAAAACTTTTGCTCCGGGTCCGAACGAAACATAATCCCCAATCGTTACATCGTGTCCAATAATACAGGCACAATTAAAAAAAACACCTTCACCCACCTTTGTATTGCTACTAATGATGGTGTTAAACTGAACGACACTTCCTCTTCCGATGTGTACAAATTCAGAAATAAATTTCGGCTCGGTAAAAATGAATGATTGCAGTTGTCCTCCCAAGGATTTAAATTGATCATTTAAACGCTTGCGCATCAATGGATTTGCAACAGCACTCAGAAATGAAGTATGTACTTCATTGAAATGTTTGCTCGCCTCTTGATGCGATTTAAGCACAGGATATTTACCAAAAAATAAGGTGTCTTGATCTTTGTCATTATAGAAAACCAAATCATGTCTGAAGGGATCTCCCGACAAACTCCCGATGATATCTTTGGCCATACCGCCAGTACCTATAATTAACATGTTGCAAAGGTAAGGAATTACCACCTTTTTACCGAATCTTGAATATAAGACTTGTTTGAAATACGTATTAAATATTTCTTAATCAATAAATTAAATGGGAAAATAGCCTGTTTTTCGTAATCAATGATTAACACAGTTCGATCCGCCATACTGTGATTGATTGCTTCATGTTCAAAGGTGTCATCAAAAATAAAAATTTCTCCCTCCTTAAGTTGAACGCGGGTCTGATTTACGCGCAATTCAGTTTCATCAGGAAACGGAATATGAATTCCTAATTGAAGTCGATATACCGCGTGATTCCTTCCAACATGTGGAGGAATGTGTTTCCCTGATTCTAGCGTTGAAAACATCATCAATTTAATTTCAGGGAATCGCCTCACCATGGATTGCAGCACTGGAAAAAAAGAGAGGAATTTTTCATTTTCCTGATTATACGCAAACAAAAATGCTGCTTTCCACTTCTTATCCTGATTTAATTCCGCTTGATCGTTTGAGATTTCATCAATTGGACGAATTTCCGTCTCCATTTGCCGCTTGAACGAAAGGTATTCATCTCGAATTACTGGAAATGCCTGTTCCAATTCCTTGTGAAAGCGGGGAAATGATTTTGGCTGTTCCCTTCTGGTGAATTTATGATATAGGTGAAGCATCTTTTCTTTATCGTACTATTGGATCAAAACTAAATAAAACAACAAGACAAGTACGAACACACATTGAACCCTTCTATTTTTTTGAATGAAAACCAGCATTATTTCTTATCGATTGTATCTAAAACCCGGTTCAATTTCGCTGTGATGCCATCAAATCCTTCATCATTATACAGCTCATACGCATAGCGATTATTGTAAAAATCCGCTTTTGGATTTTCACGAAGAAAATGTTCCATGTCTACTTTAAAACCGATGATTTTATTTTTGTGCATGGATTCTTCCCGGTGGAAATTATACAATTGCGCTCCCTTACTGATGACAACACTCTCCAGTGCCACCCTTGTTTTTGGTAGCCAATTTCGAGAGGAACCATGAAGTAAATTCCGATGAAACAATACAATTTCTCCAGCGTCGACTTCGATTGGAACGATTTTCTTGTTCATTTTACGCAGTAAGTCACCTTGAACGGGATTATATCCGAATTGACGAAAATGATTATCGTTGTGATGACTACCCGGAACAACCCACAAACAACCATTGAATCGATTAGAAGGGATCAAGGAAATCCATGCATTCAAAGAAAATGCATCCCGCTCATCAACAATGGAAGAATCTTGATGCCAAATGTCGCTTTTCAATCCGAAGGGTTTTAAAATGTGTGAAACGGGAAAAATAGTCGCTTCCTGATCCGAAATAAACTGTGCTAATATGGGATTAAAGTACCGTTCGATCAGGGAATTTGAGGCTAACTTTATGGGATGTGATGCATTGATCAGATTTAACAACTGATTGCTTTTATCGCTTTTTGGAATGGAATGAATTAATTCCATAGAAGCGCTTTTCATTTCTTGAAATCGATTTTCCTCCATCTTTCCCAAAACAACATATCCCTGCTCATTTAGGGATTTGGTCCAGGCAACTGCTTTGCTGGCATCAAGAAAAAAAGATGGCTTAATCAACATACGCTATGGATTGAATCTGAATGTCGGGCTTGGTTGGACCCCAAGTTCTGAGGCTCAACGTTTTTGAGTGCTGTACTTCAGTTATTTGAAATACGCCGCAATCGTTCCAAATGCAATGCAATTGACCACTTGAATAAAACAATAAATCCATTGGAAAGGAACCCTGATTAAAAAACTGTTTCGGCAAAATCACATCAAGTAAAACGCTTGAACTAGGACGTATTTCTTCGCTAAAATAGGTTTGAAAAACCGTTTGATTGAACCCATCTCGCACGGATAATCCAAGTTGAACGTTTTCCGTCACATTTGTTAATTTAATTTCCAAAGAAACGCATTCATCAAAATCAAAGACGGCTGATTCTTTTCTGAAATTTATGGTGGCATTCTCAAGTGGTTTTTTCGTACTCAAACCATGCTCCCACAATTGATAGGATCCATCCTTCGGTTTTTTTGTGTGCGTAGCTTGATGCGCAAAATAGTCATCCAAACGAGCAAAATCACATACTTGTTCGTTCTCCAAAGTAAAATACCGCGTACATAAGTCTTTCAATTCACTGTAATTATGCGAAATAATCAAGAGGATTTTATCCTTACCAATCGCCAAATTACGAATGTACTTTTTACACTTCTCTTGAAATTCAATGTCACCTACACTTAGAACCTCATCCATCAAGTAAATATCGAAAGGAAGATGTATCATGGTGCTAAATGCCAAGCGAAGGTACATGCCTTTGGAATAGTTTTTCACTGGAAGGTGGATGAATTCCCCAATTTCACTAAATGCGATAATTTCATCAACGAACTGCTTGCTGATTTTTTTAGAAATTCCCTGTAACTGTCCCATTAAATAAATGTTCTCTTCACCACTTAAATCTGGATGAAAACCAGCTCCAATATCCAATAAACTGGCGACTGTTCCTTTGACTTCGACCTGACCTGCATTAGGCTTTGTTACGCCAGCAATTAATTTGAGCAAAGTAGATTTACCTGAACCATTCGCTCCAATAATTCCAAGTACTTCCCCTCGTTGAATTTCAAAAGACACATCCGCAAGTATGGGAATTAACTTATGTCCACCCGATTCGGTTTTCACCTTATAATCCTTGGACAAACCATATGCTTTGATATAGATATCATTCATAATTGTTCCAAATATAAACGTTCTCTTTTGACAAAGAAGCGAAAGGATAACAAACTTAAAATGAGCAAGGTAAGTACGTGAAACCCGAATAGTCCTATGTCAAACGGCTCCGAATAAAACGCGAAACGCCACAATTCGACCATCCCTAGAAATGGATTGAAGTTGAGCAACCACGAAAATTCACTTGGCAACATTTCCTTCGCATAAAAAACAGGGGTTAACCAAATGGCTACTTGCAGAAAATGAGGGACAATTTGAAGAAAATCCTTTCGGAAGATCGATAATCCCGCGATAAAGAAAACAAATCCCAATGCGACCAAACTGGACAAAACATATGAAATTGGAATCATCCATATAAACTGGTTGTTGACTTGACCAGAAATGAACGTAATCACCAAAACAATGAGGACAAAGACCAAGTGTTCGATGCAAACCGAAAGACAGCGTGACAGAACCAAAAGCACCCGATGAATGTGTATTTTTTCAATGATGGACTCTGAATCTTTTAAAACAAGGGTGCATTGTTGAAGCGTATTGGAAAACACATACCACCCTAGATAACCGGAAAGCACATATAAAGTGCTATGCTTCACACCCGTAAATTGGATGATTTGACTGAAAAAGAAGGTGAAAATTGCCGCCATCAATAAAGGATTCAAAAACATCCAAACCACGCCTAGAAAGGTTTGTTTGTATTTTACTTTCAAATCTCTTGTCGCCAGACTCATGATTAATTCACGTTGCCTCCAAAGCATTGGAATCACATCTCTTAGACGATCCTTACCCGCTTTATTTAGCTTGATGTTAAGCATCTGGATTCAATGTATAAAAGGAAATGATTTCCGAACATACGCACTGGATATCCTCTTGGCGTAAATTCAAATGAACAGGCAACCTCAAAATCGTACCTGCTAATAATTCAGTATTGTTTCCACCAACGTAGCGACCACATTTTCGTCCCATGAGCGAAGAATGAAGGGGGATGTAATGAAACATGGCTTCAATCCCTCGTTCTTTCAAAAATGATTGCAGTTTTTTTCGTGTTTCTTCTGTCTTCACTACAATAACGAATGCGTGCACTGCTTCGTCCAAATAGGATTCATGCAGGATAGTAATTTTTTTCTCTAAAGCCAATGAATTAAGCTCGGAGTAATAGGTTCGAATGATTTCATTTCGTCGTTTCAAAACCACCTCCTGCTGCAACAATTGATCGTACAAAAAAGCGGCGTTCAACTCGTTCATTTGAAATTTAGAACCAACATCCACCCACTCGTAATAGGGCTTTTCTCCTTTTTCGAAAGCCGTCCGATTGGTTCCGATGTGGTAAAGTTGATTCGCACGTTCTTGAAATGCCGGATTATTCACTAATAAGAGTCCACCCTGAACGGCTGAAATTTGCTTCGTAATATCAAAACTGATGACACCAAAGTCACCGATGGATCCAAGTGGCCTATCTTGATTGCGATTACCAAATCCCATTGCTGCATCTTCGATAAATACCAAGTTGTTGTCTCGGCAAAACTGCTGAAAAACAGAAATATTTGGACAGATCCCCAGGTAATGAACCAATACTACCGCTCTCGTTTTTTCACTCAATGCTGCCTGTAACAATTCAGGATCGATGCTTCCTGTTTGTATATCCACATCCACGAATACAGGCGTTGCTCCCTTAGAAACAAAGGCATTTGCAGTAGAAACAAAGGTAAAAGAAGGCAAGATGACTTCATCTCCTTCCTTCAAATCCAACATGAAGGCAATCATTTCAAGGGCATCTGTGGCAGAAGAACATAGAAACAAATTGCTTTGAGGAAATATTTTAGACAGCAAGTCCAGGGATTTTTCACTGTAAAGTTTGATCCGGTAATTCATGTAATCAGCATTCAACTCTTGCAAGTAGTGCATTAATTGAGGACTAGAAACGGAACTATTAAAATGAATCATTACCGTGAATTGATGGGGACTTCAAATGAAATGCATTGTTTATTTCATCATACTGTTATTTCCGATGCAAAAGTATGAAAAAGATCGCAGGTTCAAAGCCTTGAAGTCCTTTTAGGTTCGGCTATTTTGAATATCTTTGCACCCATGAAGACGAAATCGATTTTGGTTTTGGGGGGTTCTGGTTTCATTGGGCAGCACCTCATCGAAAAACAACTCGCTCTTGGGAACAAGGTGGTTTCTGTCGATCTAAAAAACCCAATCATCGCACACAAACTGAATTGTCACTACATTCTAGCGGATTTACGTCAAGATCAATTCATTGAATTACTCCAGGACACTCCATTCGATGAAATTTATCAATTAGCTGCCGATATGGGTGGCGCAGGCTATGTTTTTAGTGGCGAACATGATGCAGATATTTTATTGAACTCTACACAGATCAATTTAAATGTTCTGAG
The DNA here is from genome assembly GCA_041169645.1 of Bacteroidota bacterium. Lineage (GTDB taxonomy): Bacteria > Bacteroidota > Bacteroidia > Flavobacteriales_D > Crocinitomicaceae > UBA952. Next base: position 1,620 of record JBEEIV010000085.1, on the reverse strand, counting down.
AGCAACACAGCAGTGGAATTTTAAAGGCACACTCTTTTTCGCCTCGAGTGCATGCATTTACCCGCAAGAAACCCAAGTGGATGAACTTCATCCGAATTGCGCAGAGGACATGGCTTATCCAGCTAATCCAGATAGCGATTACGGTTGGGAAAAATTATTTGCAGAACGCATGTTCGCTGCTTTCCATCGAAACAAGAATTTAAGTGTCCGTATCGCACGATTTCACAATATTTATGGTCCCTTGGGAATTTTCGAGGGTGGAAAAGAAAAAGCACCAGCTGCCATTTGCCGAAAAGTTGCCCAAGCAAAAGATGGTTCAAGCATCGAAATTTGGGGAGACGGAAAACAAACAAGGTCCTTTTTATACATCGATGACGCCATTGAGGCTTTGTTAAAACTGATGGAATCAACCCACTGCGAACCTGTCAACATTGGATCAGAGGAAATGGTTTCCATAAATGACCTAGCCGAATTAACGATTCAACTTTCCGGAAAAAACTTGTCCATTCATCACGTGAATGGCCCTGTTGGAGTTCGGGGCAGAAACTCCTCGAACGAACTGATTGAAAAAATACTGGATTGGCGTGTACGCACCCCGTTACACGAAGGAATAAAAAAAACATATTCGTGGATTCAAAAATCTCTGGAAAATCATGCAAACTGAACTAGAATCTAAAGCCTTTCTTTCCTTCATTGCTAGAGAACTTGACTGTGATCCTGAACAGATTGAACTCTCTACTGAATTTAGGTCCCTCCCATTCTGGAGTTCATTGAACGCTTTGCTTTTAGTCGCTGCATTAAATGAAAAGACAGAGGTAATCATTCAATCGAGTCACCTTGCCGAATGGAACACATTCAATGATTTTTATCTGCACATCTTTAAACATTGGAATGGCTCTTTCACGAAGTAAAAACATTGAAATAAAAGGTTGTGTTTGTGTGCTTCCACAAACGGAAAAGAACAACATGGACCTCCCTTTTCTCACACAGGAAGAGAGATTGGATTTTGTGAAACATACGGGGATTTCCCACCGAAGAATTGCGAAAAAATCAGATCACATTGTTGATTATTTTGAACTCGGAATGCGCGACTTGCTCTCAGGCCTTCAGTGGCATCCGGAAGAAATTCAAGTGCTGATTTGCGTGAGTCAAACACCTAACATTCCTTTTCCGTCGATGTCCAATCAACTTCATTCCAAACTTGGAATGTCGTCTTCTTGCTTATGCTACGACATCAATTTGGGTTGCTCTGGATTTGTTTATGGTTTACACACGATAAGTCAACTTTTACAAAGCTTTAATGAAACAGGATTGAAAGCCATTTTATGTTGTGGCGATTTTTCCTCCCGCATCATTGCAGAAAATGATTCCGCAACAGTGCCTATTTTTTCTGATGGGATTTCGGTTACGGGAATCGAAAAAACGAACGATAGTCACCCACTTTATTTTCATTTGGAATCAATCGGAAGTGGCGTGGAAGCCATTCAATACGATTTGAATAAAGGAGCGATGCACTTAAATGGCATCGATGTCTTTCAGCACTCTGTTTTATATGTCCCAAAGAACATCAAAGCACTCAGTGCATTTGCACAAATGCCTATTGAGCAAATTGACTTTTTC
>JBEEIV010000084.1:0-7593 GCA_041169645.1 Bacteroidota bacterium | reverse complement strand
ATGTGGAATCTACCTTTACAATGGGAGATTTCATGATACCATTACCAGAGTCCCCAACGTTTGATGCGGATAATTGCACCACACGCAGCATCCTTGAAGCAGTCGAATTTGGTCAGATGGGATTTGCATTGGCCTTGGGCGCGAAAAATATGTTAACAGGAATCGTTTCGAGTGCAGACATACGCAAAACATTTTTGAAAAACCTAGACCAACCTGCACACATAGAAGCAAGTGCATTTATAAATCGTCAGCCCTTGTGTATAGAGGAAACAGCGACTGTCATCGACTTGTTACAATTACTTAAAAAATCTACCTTCCCTGTCATGTATCTTCCCGTAGTGAACGAGCAAAGACAAGCAGTGGGAATTATTAATTTTGTCAACCTCATCAAGGGAGAACTATGATCATTCAATTAAAATCAAACGTCGGCACCAATGAATGTGCTGCATTCGCTGAAAAACACAAGGCTTTTCACATATCCTACGAAGGAAAAAACTTCTTAATTACTGGATCCGGATTAAAAGAAGTTCCTACTGATTTAGAACCTTTATGCGATAACCACTGGGTTTTCGCGAATGATATTCAGTTAGCATCCAAACACTTTCGTGCAGAAAAACGCGAAGTTCAATTTGGAAATGTACGCATCGGAGGAAACACGAAAAACACCATTTTAATTGGTGGACCTTGCTCCGTTGAATCCGAAGATCAAATTCGTTCTTCAGCAGAATTACTCGTTAGTATGGGACTAAGCACCCTCCGTGGTGGCTGTTACAAACCGAGAACAAGTCCTTATTCTTTCCAAGGGCTAGGCCTAGAAGGATTACAATTATTAGCAAAAATGCGCACGGAGTATGGATTAAACGTCATTACAGAAGCACGTGATGCGACACACATCGATGAAATCATCGAGCACACGGACATCATTCAAGTTGGAGCGAAAGCCATGTATGACCAAGGAATTTTGCGCGCTTGTGCGAAAATCAAAAAGCCCGTTTTAATCAAACGAGGATTCGGAACGACGCTTCAAGAATTCGTTCAAGCTGCGGAATTCGTTCTTTCCGGTGGAAATGAAAACGTCATTCTTTGTGAACGCGGCATTCGCACCTTTGAAACAGGAACCCGCTTTACCTTAGACCTCTGTGGAGTTGCTTGGTTGCAAGAGCACACGAATCTACCGATTATTTTGGATCCATCTCATGCGATGGGCTACGCGTACGGAGTGAATCCATTGGCTCGCGCTTGCGTGGCCATGGGCATCGATGGATTATTAATCGAAGCGCACCCGAATCCAAAAGTAGCGAAGTCAGATGCTTCCCAACAATTAAATTACGAGGAATTCAAACAACTTCAAAAAGATTTGCAAGCTGTAGCAAACAGTGTAGGATACAAGATGATATAAGATGTTATTAGAACAAAACATAAAAGGACTTTGTCAAAAAAACGGAATTGAGTTTGATGACTTCTTGTCGGACTTAGACGTAGAACACGTAAACGAACTGTCGATATACGACTTGGAAGCCGTATGCGAAGAATACGAAGTGGACATGACGGCATTGCTGTTCAAACCCCTTTTCCGCAACAACCATTTCAAAAAGCAAATCGATCGATTGAAACTGTTAATCCTCGATGTAGATGGAGTCCTAACCGACGGTGGTATGTTCATGAGTGAAAAAGGTGACCAACTGAAACGTTACCATACGCAAGATGGATTAGCGATCATGCATGTCGTAAAAAATGGACCTGTGCAACTTGGAATTATTTCCTCAGGTTTTACCGAACACATGGTACAAGACCGTGCTTCCCTCTTGGGAATCGATCGTGTTTATGTCGGAAGAGATGCAAAATTAGATGTATTGAATGAATGGTGTCTGGAATTAGGTATCAGCTTGAACGAAGTTGGAATCATCGGTGACGATGTCAATGATTTACCAGTGATGAAAGCCGTAGGACTCGCTGTTTGCCCATCTTCAGCAGTTAATTCCGTTAAATCAGAATGCCACATCATCCTTTCTCGAAAAGGAGGAGATGCGTGTGTGCGCGAATTCATTGATCACTACCTTTTACCTCAAGCCATTTAAATTTTATGAAATCAATTACATTAGGAGTCATCCGCGAAGGAAAAGTTCCACCTGATTTTCGCGTACCGTTAACTCCAAAACAATGCAAAGCAATTGAGGTATTGTATCCTGAAGTAAAAGTAGTTGTTCAAAAGAGTCCGATTCGTACTTTTCCAGACCAAGCATATACCGATCTTGGGATTGAAATAGTTGACTCGTTAGCAGCGTGTGATTACATTTTCGGAGTTAAAGAAGTTCCTATAAACGAGTTACTTTCAAATAAAACGTTTTTCTTTTTCTCGCATACGTTTAAAAAGCAACCATATAACCGTAACCTACTAAACGCGATTTTAGACCAAAAAATCAAGCTTGTAGATTATGAAGTGCTTAAAGATAAATATGGCAAGCGCATCATTGGTTTTGGTAGATATGCGGGAATCGTTGGATGTTATAATGCTTTTCTCACATATGGATTAAAATCAGGGCGTTTTGAACTCAAACCTGCCCATCTTTGTGCGGACAGAAAAGAAGTCGAAGAAGAATTGAAAAAAGTAGATTTACCAAATGATTTTCGTGTAGTTTTAACTGGATTTGGTAGGGTTGGACATGGTGCAAGGGAAATCATCGACCTTTTACCAATTACAGAAGTCAGTCCGGAGGAATACCTGAAAAATGAATTTGAAAGTCCCGTTTACACTCAATTGGAAGCGGAAGATTATTTTGCTCCAATCGATGGAAGTGCATTTGTAAAACAAGATTTTTACAACACACCAGAAAAATATCAAGCCACCTTTTCAAGGTATGCGCTGAAGTCCGACATGTATGTTCCGTGTCATTTTTGGAGTGCCAAATCTCCCTTCATCCTAACCAATGAGGATTTGTTGCACCCAGAAAACCGCATTCAAGTAGTTGCCGATGTATCATGCGACATTGCTGGTCCAATCGCTTGTACCATTCGACCAAGTAAAATTGGTAATGGTATTTATGGCTACGATCCAAAAACGCAAACCGAAGTGGATTTCATGCAGCCTGGGGCAATTGCCGTCATGGCGATCGACAATTTACCGTGTGAATTACCCAAGGATGCTTCGGAAGATTTCGGAAATGAATTATTAAAACATGTCCTTCCGTGCCTTTTTGGTCCCGATCCAGACCGAGTGATCGAACGCGGTTCGCAAACATCATTTGCTGGAGAATTAACCGAAAGATTTAGCTATTTACAGCCGTATGTTGATGGATTAGAATAATTTTCTACATTCGTATATGATTGAAAAAGGAGATAAAAAAGTCATTCGAGGGTGGGTGATGTACGATTGGGCAAACTCGGTTTACCCATTGATTATTAGTTCGGCAATCTTTCCGATTTTATATGAAACGCAGACGAGTGTAAAAGACCCAGTTACAAAATCAACGGTTTTTGATACCATATCTGTTCTAGGAATGGAATTTAAAAACACAGAATTTTACGCCTATTTAATTTGCTTATCCTACCTCGTTGTTGCCCTTCTTTCGCCTATTTTATCCGGGATTGCGGATGCTGGAGGAAAACGAAAATCATTCATGCAGTTTTTTTGTTATTTGGGTGCCGTTTCTAGTGGATTATTGTATTTCTTTCATGCGGATCGAAGCTCGGTAGCGGGAAGTCCGTTCATCATCGATTGGAGCATTCTATCCTTGTTTTTTGGCTCAATTGGATTCTGGGCAAGTTTGGTGTATTACAATTCATACCTACCTGAAATAGCGGAACCAAAAGACCATGACCGCATTAGTGCGAGGGGATTTTCAATGGGATACTTGGGTAGTTCCATATTATTGATCATCATTTTAACCTTAACTGTTTTTACCAAAGTCATTCCCATTCGATTTGCCTTCCCACTCGTAAGCCTTTGGTGGATTGGATTTGCAAGTTATTCCTTTGCGCGCCTACCCAAGGCACAAGCAACCAGTAAACAAGAAGGGAACATCATATTAAAAGGATACCGAGAAGTCTATAAAGTTTGGAAGGAAATTCAAGTAAACATTCCGTTGAAACGGTATTTATTTTCATTTTTCATGTTTAATATGGCCGTTCAAACCATCATGGTCATGGCCGTGGCATTTGCCAATAAGGAAGTGCGTGGAATAAAATCCCAGGACCTAATTATTTCCATACTTATTATCCAATTCATTGGAATTCTAGGCGCCTATCTTTTGTCGAAAATATCTGGTTTTATAGGGAACCTAAAATCAATTGGAATCGCAATAATCATTTGGATTGGACTATGCCTAGGGGTTTATTACCTGGTATATGAACCTTGGCAATTCTACATTGCTGCTGCCATCGTTGGATTGGTGATGGGTGGCATTCAATCCTTAGCTCGATCAACCTATTCGAAGCTACTTCCAGAAACGAAAGACCTTACCTCCTACTTTAGTTTTTATGACCTTGCGGAAAAAATCGGTCTTGCCATTGGAACCTTAACCTTTGGAATGATTGAAGGATTTCTAGACATCCGGACATCCATTTTAGCGCTTGTCATTTTCTTCATTATTGGATTCATCATCCTTCTTTTTATACCAAAAACAAAGAATTTACAACATGAGACAGCAGATTGAAGCAGCTTGGGATAACCGAGCGTTGTTACAAGAAAAAGAAACAATTCAAGCCATTGAAACGGTCATCGAAGACTTAGATAAAGGATTACTTCGTGTTGCCGAACCAACGGAAAACGGAGACTGGACCGTGAATGAATGGGTTAAAAAAGCAGTGGTCATGTATTTTCCAATCCGTCAAATGGAAACCATTGAAGTTGGTCCTTTCGAGTTCCACGATAAAATGGCCTTAAAACGAAATTACAAAGAGTTGGGTGTACGTGTTGTTCCTCATGCGATCGCACGTTACGGAGCGTACGTTGCCCCTGGTGTAATCATGATGCCTTCGTATGTGAATATTGGTGCATACGTTGATTCAGGTACGATGGTAGACACATGGGCTACCGTTGGAAGCTGCGCACAAATTGGAAAAAATGTTCATTTGAGCGGCGGAGTTGGAATCGGTGGTGTATTGGAGCCATTGCAAGCTGCTCCTGTCATTATTGAAGATGACGCATTCATAGGTTCTCGTTGCATTGTGGTAGAAGGAGTTCGTGTGGGAAAACAAGCAGTACTTGGAGCGAATGTTGTCTTAACAAAATCGACAAAAATCATAGATGTTACTGGACCAGAACCAATTGAACACCGGGGATATGTACCGGAAAGAAGCGTAGTCATTCCAGGAACTTACACCAAAGAATTTCCAGCTGGATCCTACCTAGTGCCATGTGCATTAATCATCGGTCAACGAAAAGCGTCGACTGACTTGAAAACGTCCTTAAACGATGCTTTAAGGGAACACAATGTGGCCGTGTAAGAATCCTTGATGGCTGAAAAGGAAAGAAAATAAAACGATCGGTTTTTTTTTCTTTTTCATGACTTTGGTCATTTTTTTCAGCCGTCTCAATTTGTTACCTTTGCGGAGTAAATTATTTAATTCAACATAGCATGCAACTGTGGAATACGTTAAATAAGGAGGAATTAGAAGCACATTTAAGAGAAGTTGGTCATCAATTCGTGACCATTTCGTTTTATCAGTATGCTCAAATTCAGAATCCTCCTTTGTTCAGAGATCACCTTTTTTTGATGTGGTCAAAACTAGATGTTGTAGGTAGAACCTACATTGCCCGAGAAGGAATCAATGCCCAAATCGCCGTACCAACAAAAAACTTAAGTCAATTCAGGGAAGAACTTTATGCCATTGACTTCCTTGAAGGTGTCAGGCTGAATTTTGCCGTAGATGATTCCGAAGCAGAGTTTCCTTTCCTGAAATTAAAAATCAAGGTGCGCGATAAGATTCTTGCCGATGGTTTGGAGGATGAAACGTTTGATGTCACCAATAAAGGAAAACACCTAAACGCACAAGAATTCAATGAATTAACCGAAAAGGAAGATACCATCTTGATTGATTTCCGCAATCATTACGAATCAGAAGTTGGTCATTTCAAAGGCGCCATATTGCCCGATGTTGACACATTTCGAGAATCCTTACCGTTTATTGAAGAAACCTATTTAAAGGGAAACGAAGATAAAAACATTGTCATGTATTGCACCGGAGGAGTTCGATGCGAAAAAGCATCTGCCTGGTTCAAACACCGAGGTTTTAAAAACGTACATCAATTGGAAGGCGGAATTATTAAATATGCCAATGATGCGAAAGAACTAGGACTAGAAAATAAATTCATCGGCAAAAACTTCGTATTCGATGAACGTCGCGGAGAACGCATTTCAGAGGATATTATCGCTGTCTGTCATCAATGTGGATCACCAGCTGACACACATACCAATTGTGTGAACGACGCCTGTCATTTATTGTTTATCCAGTGTGAGGAATGCAAAACGAAAATGGAAAATTGCTGCTCCGCTGAATGCCAAGAAACCATTCACTTACCCCTTGAAGTTCAAAAAGAATTACGCAAAGGAAAAGAGAACAGCAATCGAATTTTCAAAAAAGGCAGATCAAATAAACTCCCTTTTAAACTCAATCCTGAAAAACCCTTATCTTTGATTGAACTTTCAAGCAAAGAATAGACGTGATTTTAGCAATAAATTGGACCGTTGACTCGGAAATTATTGATGGTTGGCGAACGCCCAACCTCTATGGATTGTTATTTGTTACCGGATTAATCATTGGTTATTTCGTGGTAAAACGCATGTTCAAAAAGGAACAAATCAGCGATGAACTGCTCGATAAACTCGTATGGTTTATGATCCCGGCAACGGTCATTGGGGCACGACTCGGTCATGTTTTCTTTTATGGACCATTATTCGACAACGTTCAAAACGGTGTGACCGTCGACCGTGGTTATTTATCCCATCCCGCTGATATTTTCAAAATCTGGGAAGGTGGATTAGCTAGTCATGGTGCAGCAATTGTTATTCTACTTGCATTGTGGTATTACTCCAAGAAAGTCATTCACAAACCCTATTTATGGATGTTGGACCGCATTTCAGCACCGGTAGCCATTGGAGGAACTTTTATCCGATTAGGAAATTTAGTCAACCATGAAATGGTGGGTGATCCAACGAATTTACCTTGGGCATTTACCTTTCAAAATTATTGGAATGATCAAATCCATGCGTATGACCCGACTCCGAGACATCCAGCACAACTCTATGAAGCCATTTGTTATTTTATCGCGTTCCTCATTCTCTTGTTCTTATTTTGGAAAAAAGATAAATGGAAACAACAAGGATTTATTTTTGGATCCTTTCTCATCCTTATTTTTGGTGCGCGTTTCTTGATCGAATTTGTTAAAATTGGTCAAACAGCAAGAGATTTTGAATGGACTTTGAATACAGGACAACTTTTAAGTATTCCATTTGTTCTCATGGGTGTGTATTTAATTTGGAAATCCCAAAAAACACAGCCAGCAGAATGATTTACCTGATAAACAACCTTTAAATTAACAGAATCAAAACTCACTTAGTGTAAAAATGACATTTTGTAATTTTATTGAAATTC
>JBEEIV010000083.1:0-2568 GCA_041169645.1 Bacteroidota bacterium | reverse complement strand
CATCCACTGTAATTTGCCAAAGGTAATCCTTCGCATAGGAAACCGCTCCAATCGAATAGGTAGCCGTTGCACCTTGACAAAGTACATTCGTTCCAGAAATTGAGCCAGGATTACCAGGAGTAATCGGCGCATAATACAAGGTTGCTGACACACCATTCCAATAATAACCGTAGTTCGAACCAAGGCGATTTGTTCCAATAGAATAGGTTCCTGCAGTTGGAGCAGTATAATTTACCACGTTTCCATATCCTGAACCATTAATACATACACCTTGTCCAAAAAAGGTTCCCCAGTTAAAGGTCCCAGCTGAGGATGTTAAACTAAATTGATAGGAAACACCTTGATCCAGGTACATGTATTCATATTCACCCGCTCCAATGTTATAGCTGTACCAGCCACAAGAACTTGGTGAAGATAGGGTCCATCCGTTGGTTCCAACATTGCATTGAGCCTTTACAAGAGAAGGCATTAGCAATAGTACCAAGGCAAAGAAATTGATGTAAAATTGTTTTTTCATAAGATTTTTCTTACTTGAATTTGAGGGCGCGAAGATAACCCAAACAAATTCTTTAACAAAACAATGTTCAATAAATTAGCGATTTGTTAATAACAAATCAATTCAACGGAATTATTTTTCGAGCTTGAGCATCGGAAATTAAGCGCGGAAAATTAGAATTGAGTGGAAAGTTTTTTGCGCCAACTTTTGCCCATTTTTCAGCAACAGCAAAGCGCTGCGTTCGCAAGGCTTGGAACGCCATTAACTCAATGGTTTTTTCCTGAGGACCAACTTCTTGCACTAATTTCTCCCCAAATGCAATTGTCTCTTCCGTTCGATTTAAATCGAAACTACATTTTACTAATTCATCCAAGGCAAGTGGATTTTTAGGTACCAGAAGATGAGCTTCCTTAAAAGCCAAAAATGCTTTTGCGAAATCTCCCTTTAAAACATAAAATCTACCAAGGTCAAAATGATAATTAAACAAATATGGGAAAATGTTGATCGCTTTCTTCATTTGTAATATCGCTTGCGCGATGCGCGCCTGCTTTTGCTCCTGCGACAAACTTAAGTCTTCTGTTGCAGATTTGATGTATGACGTTGCCAATAAAGAATGTGCATGAGCAGAGCTTTGACAAACGTTTTCATCATGCTCCATCAATTGAATTGGAGATGCCCACGCTCCTACTCTATTCCATGACTGAAGAGTCATCAAAACGATGAAACTCATAAATACGGCCATAAGTCCTTTCTTTTGTTTCATTGCCGTCCAACTGGTCAAATCTAACTTGATAAACACCAACGCGATTAGCAGGGAAAATCCTAAGGTACTAGCGAAAGCATGCCTTTCCGCCATAACTCCTGCAACCAAAGTAAATACATTACTCGCTAGAATTATAGGAACGAGCATTAAACTAATGGAAAGGGATAATAAACGATGATTTCGATAGGCAAACCAAGCAGCAGACAATAAACCAAGGAGTAACAACAGCAAAACATACGTCGACCATTCTGAGAAATTATGAACTTCAATTGTTTTGTACCCATAATAATACCGTAATGGGTATGGGATCAATTCCAATTGAAGATACTTACCAATCACATGAATGCCCGTTGCAAATTCTTCCTGCTTATAATGTGGATACACCAAGGGATTCTCGACAAACTCTAATTGTCTTCCCTCCTTAATGCCATTTTTCTCCATGACTTGATTAGAAAGGGAAATCAATTGCTCCTTTTCTGGTGTGGAATGTTTGGAAAAAGATGGGGAAGGCATTTTAAAGACAAACGAGGACACAGCAAATACGGATACCAAGCTCATTTTCAACCCATTCATCCATCTTGGAGAAATGAGCACACGTTCCTTCAGCTCGAGGTCTGAAAGAAAATGCAGCAAAACATACACAAAAATGACGAAAGAAAATACATGAAAGGATCCAAAAAGAAGTGAGGAAATGGTAAACAGCAACAATGAAATCAATCCCGCCCATTTCACGTTTATTCGTAGCATCATGAAAAGAATTAATGCAATACTTAATTGTCGAACACCAAGTAAAACGGTTGGACTTAGCACAAATTCCAGAGTGAGAGCCGAAAGAATTAACAGGATTGCCAAGCTGTTTCTAGTAAGTTTCCAACCTTCTCCTTTTTGCACCAAAAAGAAACCTGCCATCGCACCAATTTGAATCACTACAGGAGCTTTTAAAATAAAACCTGTGGCAATCAATGTTAAAATGTAGACCGAAGCAATCACCATTCGATGATTAACGATGGACCAAAGAAGAGGAACCAATAACAAGAGTAAGGAAAAGCTCTCTACGCGCCATGCGAGTAAACCAACAAGAATGGCTAAAAAACCGTGTAATATCGTCCCAAGAAATACTTGCTCCCTACACCAAAGAAGCAGTTTTTCGCGTTTGGAAAAAAGAAGAAAAAGTAACACACATAATGGTGCCAAGACCAGCAACGAAATGAAAAAAGAATGCCACTCAAAATCAAATCCAACCCACAAACACCAAGCAAGAATCGGTAGGAAGATCAGTAGTGATTTTAAACTCCAACGTTGGTAATAA
>JBEEIV010000082.1:0-10741 GCA_041169645.1 Bacteroidota bacterium | reverse complement strand
TCTGACAAAGGCGTAATTCGCGGAATGATTTAAGATGAAAAGAGGTGATGAAATCTCCGTTCACATAACGGATTATGCTTTTGGTGGAAGAGGAATCGCCAAGTTAGAAACAGAACATGGTCAATTTGTGGTTTTTGTGGATAATACCTTTCCTGGTCAAACCGTACGAGTTCGCATTGAAACCAAACGTAAGAATTACGCTGAAGCCAAATTAATGGAGGTAGAAGAACGTTCTGAATTTGAAACAGAAGTAAGGTTTCAAGAAATCTCAGGCGGACCCTATATTCATGTTCCCGTCGAAAAACAAGAGGAAGTGAAACGTGAATCAACGTTAACTACGTTCGAAAGACTCAGTGGAATACATGACATTCGTAACTATTTTGACACATTCATTTCATCGCCAAAACACTATTTCTATCGCAACAAGATGGAATATAGTTTCTCTTGCATTGAACATGATTTAGCTACAAATGAAGAATTGGATGATGCATTTGCTTTAGGTTTCAAACGAAGAGGAACTTGGTGGAAAGTAGAAAGTTTAAATAAAGCATCCGGAATGTTCGATGAAGAATGGGAAACCAAGCTTCGTGAAATTCGCTTATTCTTGAAAGCAACCAACCTTCCTGCTTGGCATCCACCAAGAAAAGAAGGTTTTTTTCGCCACATTGTGGTTCGAAAATCCTTTCATACCAATCAGCTATTGATCAATTTAGTTACCTCTAGCGACTCAGATCAACAATTCGACGTTGACGCATTTGCCTCTTTTTTACAAACGTTATTACCCGGACGAATAGCTGGATTATGGCATACGGAAAATGACAACGTAGCCGATCGTGCTAAAATTGAAAACGGCACCTCTAAACTCATCTTCGGTAAAGAAGTTATTGAAGAAGTTCTATCAGGTTTAACCTTTCAAATTTCAATGGAGAGTTTCTTTCAAACAAATCCAGCGTGTGCAGAATTACTTTACGCGAAGGCATTGGATTATGTGTTTGAAGAAGAAATTCCAGCAGATAAAGTCGTGATGGATTTATTCTGTGGTACCGGAACCATTGGGCAATTATTAGCAAAGCGAAATGATTCGGTTCGCATTGTTGGGGTTGATATTATTGAAAAAGCCATTGAAGATGCGCGCGAAAACGCACAAAAAAATGGCATTCACAGCATTGACTTTTATGCTGCCGATGTGGGGAAATTCCTAAAAGAATACCCGCATTACCAAGGGAACATTTCTTGCATCGTATTGGATCCCCCAAGGGCGGGAATCGCCCCAAAAACCCTCCAAAAGGTTATTGATTTAAACGCGAAACACATCGTTTATATTTCGTGTAATCCGTCAACACAAGCTAGGGATGCAAATACCTTGAATGAAGCTGGATATGTACTGGAAAAATATGCCTTAGCGGATCAATTCCCACATACAGGCCACATCGAATCGATTGCAAAATTCGTACGAAAATGAACATTGAAATTCTCGCTATTGGAGATGAATTATTAATCGGACAAACGATTAACACCAACGCCTCCTGGCTTGGACAAGAACTTTCAAAAATAGGAGCAAGAGTAACGCGTTCAGTGGTAATAGCCGATGATAAACAGCGCATTATCGCTGCACTCGATCAATGCTATCCAGAAACGGATTGCATCATCATAACTGGTGGACTTGGTCCAACGAAAGATGACATTACCAAACACACCCTGTGTGAGTATTTTGATACAAAACTCGAAATACATCAACCTACATTAGCAAAAATTGAAGCGTATTTTGCCTCTCGCAATCGTCCTATGCTTGAATCAAATATCCAACAAGCAGCACTACCAATCGCTTGTGAAATATTAACGAATAATTACGGTACTGCGTCGGGAATGTTGTTCGAAAAGAATGGACGATACTGTGTTTCACTGCCAGGCGTTCCATATGAGATGAAAGGCATTGTTACTGAAGAATTAATACCAAGGTTGGTAAAACGCTTTCAATTGAAAGCAATGTTTCATTACACCATTTTGACACAAGGCATCGGTGAATCATTCTTAGCCGAGCAAATTGCTGATTGGGAGGACCGCATACGACAAAGAGGATTTAGTTTGGCCTACCTACCCTCTCCAGGCATTGTAAAATTGCGCATTACTTCCTTTAATGGATTAGAAGACAAGGCAGAAATCATGGACTTCTTTGCGGAATTATCCGAACGATTACCAGAAGCAGTCTTTGGATTTGAGCATGATTCTTTACCGGAGGTTGTCGGGAAATTATTGAAAAATCTCGGTCGAACAATCGGAACAGTAGAGAGCCTAACAAGTGGCTTACTTGCTCAGCAAATAACCAGCGTTTCAGGCGCTTCAGATTATTTCATGGGCTCCTTATTGACCTATTCCAACGACCTTAAGCACCGTTTGTGTGATGTTTCTATTGATGCGATCCTTAGCAATGGTGCCGTGAGTGAAAAAGTGGCGCTAGAAATGGCGGAAAAAGGAAGGGAAAAGTTAGGAGTTGATGTATGTGTGTCCACTACCGGAATTGCCGGACCAACTGGAGGAACGATTGAAAAACCAGTAGGTTTGGTTTGGGTAGGACTTTCTACGCCCGAAAAAACAATAGCTCGTAAATTTCAATTTGGAGACAACCGTGAACGAAACATTCAGATGACCGTATTAAGCGCTTTAAATTGGGTGCGATTTGAATTGAGTCAACGCTAATTCACTACCCTCCAAGTCGGCAGGTATATTGAATCATTACCGTTCTTGGCGCTTCAATTTTTAGCGGACGCAAGGAATAACTTCGATTGAAAATATTACTTCCAACCAATGCTAGTTTATGTTGCTCTGAAAAATTGAAACTGAGTCGCGCATCATATATCCAATTTCCAAATCGATGGGACTGAAAATAATCCATGTACTTAAGGTCTTGTAATAATTCATTATCGACGGTCAGTTGCTCGAAATCTTTGATTATCGCATCCATATTGACCATTTTCGAGAAGTATTTCGCACTGATTCCGATAGAGACTTTCTTATTCCAGGTATACTCCACATCCATTTTAACATTGTGCAAAAACCGATACTTTAAAATCCCTTTTGATGGATCCATGGACGTGGATTGATAACTAAATACGCGGTTCAAGGAATCAGTTGCATACACGTAATTTGGACTCAGTGTAACCGGTACGATGTAATTATACCCCAATAAAAAACCAATTTCATTTTTTGGTGAGAGCGATGTTTTACCCGCATAAGAAGCATCAATACCTGTTACCCTTGAATTTCCCGTATTTAAAAACATAAATCCAGCACTAGATCCCATTGCCTGTACCGAGGTTAATTCATGCCATATTCCAAACATATATTCTATGGTATTTTGATATTCTTGCCAAAATCCAGCAATATCCAAGTAACCGAGTACATTTCCAAGTTTGATTCCCTGTTTTATGCCAATTTCTGCATTCCAGCTACTTTCAGGCTTTAAATTTGGATTAGGAAAGACACCAAAATTCCCAACACCCGTTTTTATGAATCGTTCAGTGATGGTTGGGAATCGAAATCCTTGTCCGTAAGATGCGCGTAAAAAAGTTGCTTTGTGAATTTTATAGGTTGTACCAGCCCTAAAAATCGGTTTACTTGCCGTGATTGAGTCATTCAACTGGAAATACTCATATCTACCACCCGCGGATAAATTCAACTGTTCATTCCATTTGCTTTCAACTTGTGCATACAAGGAAACATTCAACACATGATTCAAGGGAGAACCAGATCCAACGTAAATGTTTGCTTCGGATTTCGTCAAGGTACTTGTCAAGCCAGCAACCATCTCCATTTGTTTCCAATCGGAAATTTTACGCTGGTACATGTAATCTCCGTAATATGTTACTGCTTTATTCGATTGATTAGCCGACATTTGATTATCCACACCAAGAATTCGTGTGCGTAAAAAATGACGTCCTTTTTCCTCAGTTAAATAGTGTGCAAATGGATCTATATTAAAAATAAACTGATCCTGTAAAAAAATGGCTCCTGGGTACGCTCGGTATAATCCAGATGAATCATTTAACCAAGCCAATGGCATGGATGTATGCATTTTCATGACATTTCCATTGATACCGAGATATAATCCTTTGATTTTTTCAGATCGATACCGCACATTAAAGTTCACTCTGGCTCGCTTTGAAATTAAATCCTTTTCGGTAAAATTGGTGATTGTGTCTGGAAAAATGGTTGCGACTAAGGAGTCTGTTTTGGGCGGACCAATGTATCCGTGATCCCAATTCAAATTACCACCAACGACCACATCCAATCGACCCAAACGTCGCGTATGTAAGAATGTCACACCGTGAATTCCCGGATATTGTTCGTTCCAACGCATCGTTTGATTCGAAGGACTAGCATACGCCCCAGAGTATACTTGCAATTTCGTCAACGGTTTTTCCTTTGGGTATGCCGTACGGATATGGATCGATCCAGATAAGGCGGAACTTCCCGAAAGTACAGAAGCAGCACCTTTAGTCACCTCTATTTGACTGATGTTTTCTACCGGTATAAATCCCCACTCTGGACGACCAGCATCACCTGAAAGCATCGGCATATCGTCGACTATCACCGCGACTTTGGATCCAACACCAAAGGTGAAACCACTTCCTCCGCGTATTTGTGGCTCACCATCCAATATGTTCAGTCCTGGCGTTTGATCCAAAGCAGTTTCAATGCTTCGTGTGTTTTTATTTTCGATTAATTCAGGTTTTAACACCAACATGGTTACTGTTTGCTCCTCGATAGGTTTGTCAAATTTTCCAACGGTCACTCGAACTTGTTTTACATTTTGAACAGCATCCTTCAGGTGAAAATCATGGACGATTTCCGATTGAAGGTTCTCGATTATAAAGGAATCGACTTGACATCCATCCGTTTTACAGATGAGTATGTACTTTCCCGGAACAAGCGAAATTTCATAGGACCCGTCGGCTTTGGAGAAAACACCCATACTTCTTCCTACAACGCTGATTCGAGCACTATTCAATACGTTAGCGTCCTCATCGTAAACATGTCCGCTAAGTCGTATGTTTTGAGCGTAATTGAGGGAAGAAAATAACAGGCAAAAAAAACTAATCCAAATTTTCATCCGCAAACCTTAAGGAATAAACAACTTTTGTCGCATACCGTTTACGGTAATGATGTATTGTCCGGATTTTAATGATTTTCCAGAAAGTTGCTCTACAGTGCCAATATTCACAGTTTGTCCTGCTAAATTAACGATTGAAATGTTTGCATCCATGTCAATTCCTTTTACCATTATGCCTTGAAGAGTCGAATAATAAATTTGGTAAGGTGTCGTCGTAATTGCATCAATGGAACTCGCATTATAAATTAATTCGATGTCATCCAATAACACTTCATCATTTGCTGCACCACCACCCGGATTTTTATTGGTTGCAAATGTTAACAAAATAAACTGTGGCACAGGCATTAGACCAACTTGAACCTCATATTGAAATGGTGCCGAAAAACGAGACCAACTACCTGCAGTTGGTGCGTAATTTAATTCTGCTCTGGCTACAATATGTGGTTGTGAAGCAGCATCAATCGGATCGTGTGCGTCGTAATTATCGTGAATAATGGCATGCATGCGCGCATGCTGGGTACTTCCAGCGGTGTATTTTGCCCAAAAAACAATGGAGTCAGGAACAATGGTCAATGGTTCTGAGAAAAGCGTATCCGATGTTTTGGAATAGTTATAATTCAACGGACTAGAAGCCGTTGTACTTCCCATATTGATTTGACCTAAGGTTAGTGCTCCATTGGCTACAATACCAAGCGTGCTTTTTGACCAAATTCTAGCACAATAAGCACCCGTAGCATTTGGACGGATATCCGTCGATTGTTCCACTTGCTGAGAACCAAAGGAAACTAGCCCACCAGTTCCACTTTTAAAACCATTCCAATTGCTAGGTTCTTCCGTAATGAGACCAAGGTTATCCCAAGATTCCATGTTACCATTTGAAATTTGTTGAGCAGAGGATAAAAAAGCAAAAAATAGGAAGTTAAATGTAAGAAATCGCGTCATAGTTTAGTGGTTTAGGTTAAACAAATATAACGAAAATCAGAAAGATGTAAACGCCCATTAATTCCGAGTAGAATTGTTTAACTTTGTTCATATGTCAAGCACACATAAAAATAGTTCATTGCCCATTATGGAACACTTCTATACCATTCAAGGAGAAGGTTACCATTCAGGGAGAGCCGCATATTTCATTCGAACCGCTGGATGTGATGTTGGCTGTGTATGGTGTGATGTGAAAGAAAGCTGGATAAGTACTCCTGATCAATGGATGTCAATTGAAGCGATTTTAGACTCCGTTAAATCCGTAAATGCAACATTTGTCGTAATTACCGGAGGAGAACCGACCATGCACTCCTTAAAAGATTTGGTAGATTTATTGCATGCACATCAAATCGAAGTAGCCATTGAAACAGCGGGAGTTTACCCCTTAGACGCACCGATTAATTGGTATTGTTTTTCCCCGAAAAAGTTTAAAAAACCCATACAAGAAGCCTACGATAAAGCCAACGAATTGAAAATTGTCATCAACCATATTTCAGATTTGTCCTGGGCGGAAGAACATGCACAAAAAGTATCTGATAGTTGTCAACTTTACTTGCAGCCTGAATGGGAAAAAAGTGAGCGACTATTGCAGGAGATCATTGCATATCTGAAAAGTAACCAAAAGTGGAAGATTTCGTTACAGACTCACAAATACATGAAAATTCCCTAAATGAGAAATGCGCTACTTTTAACTTCTTTCTTCTTTTTATTTTTAGGTTGCTCCACAGCACAATTCCCTTATTCAACTTCGAATAAAAAAGCCATACACTATTTCGAATTAGGAGAAAAAGCCCCCAAAGAATTAATGGATCCCATGACGGGAGCGTATGATTTCTTCAGTGGGATTGATTACCTCAACAAAGCCTTGGAAAAAGATTCCAATTTTTGGGAAGCACATCTACTGAGTGCAGAGTTTAATGAAATCATCCGAAACTATCCACAAGCAATTTTCCATTATAAACGGGCACTTCAAATTGACCCAAATCACAGCATTAGTGGCTCAACAGTATTTCGTTTAGCAACGTGTCAAATGGCTATCGCTGACTACGATGGTGCCTTGAAAAATTGTGAGATTTACCTGAAAAACCCGAATGCCAAAGAAGAAAACTTTGGTGTCGTTCGCAGGATGCAAGACTGTGCAAACTTTGCTAAATACGCGATTAAAAACCCAAAACCATTTGAACCCAAGAACATCGGTCCGTCTATTAACAGTAATTTCTCAGAATATTATCCCACGATTACCGTTGACGGAAAAACCTTGCTGTTCACTAGAAGATTGGAAGAGAATGGAAGGGAGCAAGAAGATTTCTATTTGTCACATGACTTAGACCAGGAATGGAGTAAAGCATATCCCATGCCTCGAAATGTCAATACACCCTACAATGAAGGTGCCCCAACCATTTCTCCCGATGGGAAAAGTTTGATTTTTGTTGCCTGTACAGACGAAAGTGGGGTCGATTATGGTGAAAATCGACAAGGAAAAGGAAGTTGCGATTTGTTCTTTACACAACAAGTCGGAAAGAAATGGAGTAATCCAATTAACCTTCCTGGAAAAGTCAATTCTAGCCATTGGGAAACACAGCCTTCCCTTTCTGCCGATGGAAAGACACTGTATTTTATCCGTGGATTGCGCACTAGGGATGGTAAAAAAGATTCTGATATCTATGTTTCACATTTACTAGAAGACGGAACATGGAGCATCGCTGAACCATTGCCACCACATATCAATTCAAATCAAAACGAAGAATCGGTGTTGATACACCCAGATGGAAAAACACTGTATTTTGCATCTCGTGGCCATGTGGGAATGGGTGGTTTGGATTTATTTGTTTCCCGAATGGATGCAAAAGGAAACTGGGGACTTCCACAAAATTTAGGATATCCTATAAATACCTTGTCAGATGAAAATTCCCTCATGGTTTCTCCAGAGGGTGACATCGCCTACTTTGCGTCGGATCGTCCGGGTGGATTTGGTTTAATGGACATTTATTATTTTGAATTACCGAAGGAAGATCAACCGGTCAAAACCTTGTATTTCGACGGAATGGTCTACGATTCAAAGACAGCTAATCCACTTGGTGCTACGTTCAAATTAACAAATTTATCGACTGGTGAATTGGTGATTCAGTCTAAAGCTGATGTAGCAGATGGAACATTTATTGTACCACTACCAATCAATTCAGATTATGCGATTGAAGTGAACCATCCTGGATATTTACCATATTCTTTGAATTTCAATATGACACTTAAGGAAAATGAGCAAAGTTACCATGTGAAAATTCCATTAAATCCTGAAACTTCATCGGATGAAAATATCTTGACAAACGTATTCTTTGACTTAAACCAAGCCAAGTTGAGACCGGAATCAGTAGTAGAATTAAATTCTTTTGCGAATTACCTGAAATCGCGTCCGAACCTAAAGATTGAAATTGGTGGTCACACCGATTCTCGTGGAAATGCACAGGATAATTTAACCTTATCTACAAATCGTGCAAAAGCGGTATATGACTTCCTTGTATCCAAAGGGATTTCGGCTACTCGATTATCATACAAAGGCTACGGCTCTACCTCTCCCATCCTAACAGATGCTAGTATTAATGCACTGAGTTCAGCAGCAGAAAAAGAAAAGGCACACCAGAAAAATCGTAGGACGACATACATCATTCGGCCATGAAACATTTCCTTAAACTCATTCGTGCAAAAAACCTCCTAATCATTTTATTGACCATGATTGGAGTCGCCTATTATTTAATTCAACGCAACTACTATCAAAAAATTGATTTTAATTATATCGATTATGGCTTATTGATTTTTTCGACCATGATTATTGCGGCAGCAGGAAATGTCATCAATGATTATTTTGATGTTAAGGCAGATCGAATTAATAAACCAGACAAACTCATTCTGACGAAATTTCTGAAACCAAGGTGGGCAATTTTATGGCATTTATCGTTTAACCTCATTGCCTTTTTGATTGCACTATACCTCTCCATTAAATACCATTCGTTGGTGTTTGTTTTTGTTCATTTAGTGTCAATTAGCTTACTTTGGTTTTACAGTGTGCAATTAAAACGTAAACTGATAATCAGTAACTTAACGATTGCGTTTTTAACAGCCTTGGTTCCTTTACTTTCTGTTTTTTTCTTCAAAGTTTTAAACGAAAGTAATTTGCCCTTTTCTCCTTTCGACCAAAAAACCTGGTCAACTCATTTGAATTACTCTTTTATTTATTTCCTTTCGGCTTGCGCGTTCATTCAAAATTTTGCACGCGAAATCAACAAGGATATCCACGATGTAAAAGGGGATTTAGCCACTCATGTCACGTCCCTTCCCATTAAAATCGGTAAAGAAAAAGCAGCTTATCTGACAATAGCGCTCATTCAATTACCACTCCTATTCTTTGTAGCTTGCTTTTATGTCTTCGAATGGATTAGCGTGAACAATATGACGATAGTTCTTTTGCTTTTATCAGGAGCCGTGAATTTTGCTAGCGCATTCATTTACCTCATCAAAAAAGATGCAACCATTGTCTGGATCAATCACCTGATGAAATGGTCGATGTTTTTTGGTCTGATCTGTTTATTTTCCAATAGCATATGAATATAGTTTTAGGCTCTGCATCTCCCAGACGAAAGGAATTATTGAAACAACTCGGCTACGATTTTCGTACCCTAAAAGCAGATTGTGACGAACACTTCAATGCATCGGATTCCCCGGAAGAAATTGTGATTTCAATTGCACAGCAAAAGTCGGATGTTTTAATGCAAGAAATACATGCCGATGAACTGCTCATTTGCGCCGATACGATTGTAGTTTTGAACCAAACGATCATTGGAAAACCAACAGATAATCAGGATGCTATTCGATTACTTGAAGGTATTTCAGGAAAGCAGCACGACGTTTTCACAGGGGTAATTATTCAGGATCATCAGAAACAACGATCCTTTACGGTTAAAACTTCGGTCTTTTTCCGTGAATTAAGTAAGCATGAAATTAGCCATTACGTGACGCATTTCCATCCGTTAGACAAAGCTGGTTCATATGGGATTCAGGATTGGATTGGTTTGATTGGCGTCCAAAAAATTGAAGGATCATACACAAACGTGATGGGATTACCGACCCAAGAATTATACTTAGCACTGAACGATTTTATGGCATAAAAAAAGCCATCTTTCGATGGCTTTTTTCTATCGTGTCACTTGCTTACTTCTGAGTTACTTTAAACTCAATTCGGCGGCATTTCGCTTCTTTAACGTCTTGTTCATCGTCTTCTGTAATTTCAACACTTGGAACGCTAAATCCATTGTACTTTTTACCTAAGCGGTCTTCTGAAATTCCTTGCTCAACGAATTTCTTCACAACCACCGCTACCCTTTGACGATCAAGGTCCAAATACTCTTCATTTTCTTTACTGGCTTTATCCTCTAGTTCGTCATTGTTACCTATAATATCAATTTTCATGTTTGGATTAGCCTTCATTTGCTCGATAACATAGTTAATATTGTCTTTTGCATTTTGTGTCAAAGATGCTTTCCCTTGACGGAAGTAAATAGTATGAGCTTCGATTTTCTTATCGATGGTCATCTTATCCGTTATCTCGGGTTCCTTATCATAGATTAATGTAGAGAAATTGTCTTCGATTTTCGGTGG